>NZ_JBKORF010000019.1:0-177476 GCF_047314685.1 Shewanella sp. BJSY2023SW001 | reverse complement strand
GCTCGCAGTGCTGTCACGCAAGCGCGCAAGCGGCTGGGCTCTGATGTTGTTCAGGATGTGTTTAAGCGAAGTGCCAAGACCTGGCATGAGAGAGCAGAGCATCCGCATTGGTGTGGGCTTAACCTCTATGGGGGCGATGGTGTCGTGTGGCGAACACCTGATAGTGAGCAAAACAATCAGGCTTTTGCCAAAACCGCCAACGCTTCTGGTGATGCTGCCTATCCGCAAATTCGTATGGTTTGCATGATGGAGTTAAGCAGCCACTTGGTATTGAACAGTGCCTTTGATTCTGTTGCTGTCAGTGAAATGAATTTAGCCGCTGAATTGATATCAAGCATCCCCAATAACAGCCTGACGCTGTTTGACAGAGGCTTTTATTCGTTGGGGCTTTTGCAGGCCTGGCAACAGGCTCAACCTAACAGCCACTGGCTGCTGCCGTTGAAGAAAGGGACACAATATGAAGTGGTACGCTCTTTAGGAAAACACGACCAACTGGTGCGGTTAACCACCACGCCTCAAGCCAGAAAGAAGTGGCCTATGCTGCCTGAAAATATTGAAGCTCGCTTACTGACGAAAACGATAAAAGGTAAGTCGGTTTCCATTTTGACCTCATTAACGGACCCCTTGCGTTATCCGGGGGCAGAAATAGCGGATTTATATGCTCATCGATGGGAGATTGAAGTGGGCTATCGGGAGATGAAGCAGCATCTTCTGGAGAGTCGCTTTACGTTACGCAGTCAATTGCCAGAGCTGGTTATCCAAGAATTGTGGGGGGTACTGTTGGCCTATAACCTCATTAGATACAAGATGGTGTTGATGGCTAAAAGCTTACCGTCGTTACATCCGAACCAATTAAGTTTTAGAGATGCATCGAGTTATATCATTTTTAAACTGACTCAGCTGTCATCTCAAACGCCAGGGAATGTCCCGAGAGATGTCTTGAACATAGTGCGTAATGCGAGGCAGTTCAAGCTTGATGGGAAACGCGATAGAGCCTATCCACGTGCGTTAGAAATGAGTAAAAACAAGTATCCCATTAAGCCTAAGAAAAATGCCGTTCACACTAAGTGAACGGCATTACGCCCTCGGGCGCTTTTTCATTTTATGAGATGGCTTAGAACTTATAAGTTACACCACCGTAGATTTGACGACCTATGGTGTCATAAACCTCAGGAACAGTTCCGCCATCACTGCCATTGGATACAAATGAAGGCTCTTCATCTGTCAGGTTTTTCACCCCCAGAGAAGCTGTCAAGGCATCGGTGAAATGATAGGTACCGACAATGTTGTGATACAAAACAGCATCCGCTTTGGCAACTGCAGTGTAAGGTTTTTTATTCTTATCGTACTTGGTATGGATATCGTCCATCTTATCTATATAACGGTTGTAATACATCAGGCTCCAGTCACCACGAGTTGCCTGGATGCTGAGGTTATTGCGAACCTTTGCATAGGCGCCAAAGTTACCGTCAATAGTACCGTCATAGGCCACACCATTCTGCTCAAATTTCAGCAGATAAGTCAGGTCATTATTGATCTTCCAGTCCAACCCCAAGCCTTCAAAACTGTAAGCCAGGTTGAAGTCGATACCACTAGTATTCTGGCTTCCCACGTTGGTCAACGGGTTGGTGAACTTGGATAAGTCACCGGATGGGGTGATTTTGAAAGTGTCGCAAGCAGCCTGTTTACCGGCATGACAATCTTTCAACCCTTTCTGAGCATCCAAGCGAGTAATGGCATTGGTTACCCGAAAACGCCAGTAATCCAAGGTCAGAGACATACCGTCAATAAAACCTGGTGAATAAACCAAACCAGCAGAATAAGACTCTGACTCCTCAGGCTTCAGATTCAGATCTGAGGTATAGTTGACCAAAATTTGTGGATCCTGGGCATTCTTCCATGGATCTTCCAAATAGTCGTAAGATCCTGTGTTACCGCCATAGAGTTCGCTGACATTTGGTGCCCGAAAACCGGTAGCAGCCACGGCGCGCAGCATAAGTTCATCGGTCGCTTCATAGGTCAGCCCTAGCTTCCAGGTGGACGCCTTACCGAAAGTAGAGTAATCATCGAAACGCAGGGCAAATTCACCGGTCAGCTTGTCGCTGAAAGGTACACTAATCTCCTGATAGATTGAGATAACATTATAGTTACCGTCGGTTGGATCTTGCTGAGCAGCAGTTCCTTTACCGGCGACAATCACAGGATCCGGAGTAAAGTATCCGCTGTCATAGCGATATTCGGTTCCGATAGCAAAACTGACAGGACCGGCAGCCAGGTCAAACAACTCACCATTCAATACCCCGGCGACCACATGTTGTTCATTACCACCATAGTTACGTTCGGTAAAGCCTATGTCATTGATGATCTCCTGGGTCAATGGTGCGCCGCTGATCCAGGCGCCTTGATTGTTGTAAACCGAGTTTGTCATCTTTTCAGCATTGATAGAGTTTTCAACCCAGGTATCGGCCTTGTTCTTGCCATAGGTATAAGACAAATCCCAAGTCATACCTGTATTAACATCCAACGTGCCTTGCAGAGCAAGAGAAGCACGCAGAATATCGACATCCTGATTATAAATACGCGGCCCAACATCATTGGTACGACGGCGATAATTGACTCGCCCGGTCTTGTCCGCCTTTATACCTGCAGCCAACATAGACTGATCCAAGGTAATACAACGGTTAGGATTCACTCTTGCCTGACCACAAACTCCTAACATGATATCAGCAGGCTGCGGCGCCATTTGCTGATCGGACTTACGCTTGGTGTACAGTATGTCACCTGACAATACCAGTTCATTGCCCAGCTCCTGGATCATGTTGCCAAACAGGCTATAGCGCTTGCTTGGCGTTTGAAACCAACTGTCTTTGGTGAAATCATAACCAGTACTGCGCTTAACCCAGTTACCGTTGGCGTCTTTGACCATACCGGCCAGAGAACCGGTTGGGATGAAAGAACTGGCACCAGGCTTTGTCCAATCACGGTCAGCCTGGATGACGCCACGACGGTCAGAGTACGCCGCGCCAAAAGTGTAGTTGCCGCCATTATCTGTGTTGAAACCATACAACAGGCTCAACTCCCCGGTTTCACCGTCCCCCTTGTCGGTTCCGCTGCCGTTGAAATCCAACTGTAAACCTTCAAAATCCTTTTTAGTGATGATGTTAACCACACCGGCAATGGCGTCAGAGCCGTATACCGCAGAAGCCCCGTCTTTAAGAATTTCCACCCGGGCAATCATAGCCACAGGGATAGAGTTCAAATCCACTGCGCTATCGGCACCGGAGCCGGAATTGACCATACGGCGGCCATTAAGCAGTACCAAGGTGCGCTTAGCGCCCATACCTCGCAAATCGACCTGAGCTACACCAGCGGCACCATTATTGGTGGTTGAGCCAATAGCCGCACCAGCCATGGAGGTTTGTGCCTGCAATAATTGATCGACCGAAGTAAAACCTTCTGCCCGAATAGTATCGGCATTAATCACTGTTACAGGAGAAGCGGTTTCCATATCTTGGCGCTGAATACGTGAGCCTGTGACTTCGATACGCTCAACCTTGTCGCCCTCCTCTGCAGCATAAGCTTCCTGAGAGACAGATACTGTTGCCGTTGACACAGCAGCAAACAGCGCCAATTTAACCGCACTGGCCAGCTTATTGGTTCTTGTCATAATAAACTCCCTTACTTCCTGAATTGTTTTTATGTTCGCCGACCTCTTTAGGTGCGGCGAGCAAAGATACTGTCGCCTGGTCGCAAAATCGTCAATAACAGAGTTTTAATCTGACAAAGGTCGCATTGTTAACAAATTGAAATTATATTGTTTATTTTTTTGATGAACTTCAGTTATCCTGGAATTAGTATATAACCACAAACTTAAATAGCTGAATTTGTCAAAAAATAACTTTAGTTTTTTGTTAAAAGAGCCAAAATTGCGCAACAATTACATTAATCAAAAGTGAGATCTGCAGCACACTTATACCGAATATGCCATCAATATCACAAAGAAAAACCCTTCATTGACGTGTTTGACTACCAGCTCTGTTAGGTATATCTGCATGGACATCTCTGTTAACCAGGTCATATTACAAACGGTATGCAGCATGGTTATGTTACAAATCTGTTTAACACCATCTTGTATATGTTTTTATTCAATAGTTTTTTATGCTGCGGAGGTTGTTCTTTTAGAGAGAGCACTTCAAGCCTGTATACCAGAGTAAATGTGTCTGTAATAAAGCCACTCAGGCTGCTATGCATATAAATAAGATCTTTGATTTTAAGGAACGGGGGTATTGTCCAAAAATGAAGGGAGCCAAGAGCTATATCATTTCATTTGCGAGCTAGAATTAGAGCCAGCAACGCCATTAAAAGAGCACAAACCGCCCTTAAGCGGCTCAATCAAGGCCGTAGGAGCTTGCTCATAATGTGGAGAAGGGGCGATTAATAAGCCCTCTCTTATCTGATGAAAAAGTTGGATTGAACCCAAACATCAGTGAAGAAGATACGAAAAGGCCCATTGGTGCTCTTCGCGGGCTTACAGGTGGATGCAAGACGTGGTTCACAATAAATAGCCCTGCGCGTTTGCAAGAAGCATAACAGACAAGACCGGACTGTAACTCTGCATATGATTCGCTGAAAACTTGAGTAAGTTAGCCCAAGGGAAATAGCATCCAAGCACTCATTACAGCTTGCCAACCACTCAAAATTTACCTGCTTGAAATATGCATTCAGCGCCCCATAGGTGACGCAATAACTATGGCAAGGGATGAATACCAAAATCAAACGATTGCTGTGAACGAGACTATGATTATCGAGATTGCAACAACTTTTTTAATGTCAAAGCGGTATTTGCCACTACTGTAGATTAAACCCAAAAAGCGCCCGAAGGCGCTTTGGCATTTTATGAGATGACTTAGAACTTGTAAGTCACACCACCGTAGATTTGACGACCTATGGTGTCATAAACCTCAGGGACAGTTCCGGCATCACTGCCGTTGGATACAAATGACGGCTCTTCATCAGTTAAGTTCTTAACACCCAGCGAGGCTGTCAAACCATCAGTGAAGTGATAGGTGCCGACAATGTTGTGATACATAACGGCATCAGCCTTGGCAACCGCTGTAAATGGATTATCATTCTGATCATAGTCAGTATAAATATCATCCATCTTACCGATATAACGGTTGTAGTACATCAGGCTCCAGTCGCCACGACTGGCTTGAATACTGAAGTTATTGCGAACTTCTGCATAGGCGCCAAAGTTACCGTCAATGGTACCATCATAGGAAACGCCATCCTGCTCAAACTCCAAAAGGTAGGTCAGGTCGTTGTTAATCTTCCAGTCCAGTCCCAGGCCTTCGAAGCTGTAAGCCAGGTTGAAATCGATACCACTGGTATTCTGGCTACCTACGTTGGTAAGCGGATTGGTAAAGTCAGATAGATCGCCGTCAGAAGTAATCTTGAAGGTATCACAGGCAAGCTGATTGCCGGCGTAACAATCTTTCAGCCCTTTCTGAGCATCCAGACGGGTAATGGCATTGGTTACCCGAAAACGCCAGTAGTCCAGAGTCAAAGACATACCGTCAATAAAGTGCGGTGAGTAAACCAGACCGGCAGTGTAAGACTCAGACTCTTCAGGTTCCAAGTTTTCGTCCGAGGTATAGTTCACCAAAATCTGTGGATCTTGCTCGTTACCCCATGGATCGGTCAAATAGTCGTACGATCCTGTGTTACCACCATAGAGTTCACTGACGTTTGGCGCTCGGAATCCGGTGGCTGCCACGGCGCGTAACATTAAGTCATCAGTCGCTTCATAGGTCAGGCCTATCTTCCAGGTCGATGCCTTACCGAAAGTAGAGTAATCATCGAAACGTAGCGCAAATTCACCTGTCAGTTTTTCGCTAAAAGGTACGCTAACCTCCTGATAGATAGAGATAACGTCGTAGTTACCATCAGTTGGGTCTTGCTGGGCCGCTGTACCCTCACCGGCGACAATCACAGGATCCGGATTAAAGTAACCGCTGTCGTAACGGTATTCGGCACCGATAGCGAAGCTGACCGGGCCAGCATCGAGATCAAACAGCTCACCACTCAATACCCCGGCAACCAGATGTTGTTCGTTACCACCATCGTTACGCTCGGTGAAACCGATATCGTTGATGATCTCCTGGGTCAATGGCGCACCGCTGAGCCAGGCGCCTTGATTGTTGTAAACTGAGTTTTCCATCTTTTTGGCATTGATGGAGTTTTCAACCCAGGTATCGGCCTTGTTCTTGCCATAGGTGTAAGACAGATCCCAAGTCATGCCGGTATGAACATCCAGCGTGCCCTGCAGGGCAATCGAGGCGCGCAGCGTATCGACGTCTTGATTATAGATACGAGGTCCTACGTCATTGGTACGGCGACGGTAGTTAACACGGCCGGTCTTATCGGCCTTGATACCGGCATCCAGCATGGATTGATCCAGCGTGAGACAGCGAGAAGCATCAATACCTTCCTCGCCACAGACACCCAGCATGATATCGGCTGGTTGAGCCGCCATTTGCTGATCGGACTTACGCTTGGTATACAGTATGTCACCTGTCAGCACCAACTCATTACCCAGCTCCTGGATCATGTTGGCAAATAAGCTATAGCGCTCACTAGGCGTTTGGAACCAACTGTCCTGAGTATAATCATAACCTGTGCTGCGCTCGACCCAGTTACCGTTGGCGTCTTTGACCATTCCGTTCAGAGAGCCGGTAGGAATAAAGGAACTGGCACCTGGTTCGGTCCAATCACGATCCCCCTGAATAACACCGCGACGGTCAGAATAAGACGCACCAAAAGTGTAGTTACCACCATTGTCTGTGTTAAAGCCATACAACAAACTCAGCTCACCGCTCTCACCGTCGCCTTTATCGGTTCCGCTGCCGTTGAAATCCAACTGAAAACCTTCAAAGTCTTTCTTGGTGATAATGTTAACCACACCGGCGATGGCGTCGGAGCCGTATACTGCAGAAGCGCCATCTTTAAGAATTTCTACCCGAGCTATCATAGCCACAGGGATAGAGTTCAAATCCACTGCGCTATCGGCACCAGAGCCGGAATTGACCATACGGCGGCCATTGAGCAGTACCAGAGTACGCTCAGCGCCCATGCCCCGCAGATCGACCTGAGCCACACCATCGGCTCCATTATTGGTACTGGACCCCACTGCAGCGCCGGCCATGGAGGTTTGTGCCTGCAGCAATTGATCCACTGAAGTGAAACCTTCCGCTCGAATGGCGTCGGCACTGATCACTGTCACTGGTGAAGCGGTTTCCATATCTTGACGCTGGATACGTGAGCCGGTGACTTCAATACGTTCTACCTTGGCTCCCTCTTCGGCAGCAAAAGCTACCTGAGAGACAGATGCAGCTGACGTTGATACTGCAGCAAATAATGCCAATCTTACTGAGCTGGTCAGCTTATTGGTTCTTGTCATTTTAAACTCCCTTACTTCTTGGTTTGTTTTTATTTTCACCGCACTTATTAATGCAGCGTTGCCAAGATACTGTCGCCTCGTTTCAATAGCGTCAATAACAGGATTTTCATCTGGCAAAAACCAAAATGTTTTATTTATGTTTCGTTAATGTTTTGTTTTATAGGGATAGTGGCCCGCAAACTTATAAACGAATAAATATGCAGCTAATTATGATGGAAAACCTAAAAATAGACTTTGATTTTTCGTTAATTTAAAACACATTAATTAACATGGCTGGAGCATTAAAACGTGATATAGATCACAAAACAATTTGTTTCAATGCTGATACATCACAATGAGACACCAAAAATTTCTTTAGGCAATCTCCTTCCCCCTAAATTGCAGGCAAAGGCTAACAACGCATAAAACTCGCCTACTCAGTCAAATTAAAGCGCCACCACAACGATACAAACAACACATTTGTTATCAATATGTACTAAAATAAAGTAAATGATTAACTAAGGAGATAGTTTTTTCTGCTGCCAGAAACGGATGCATTTCAAGAAAAAATCACCATCAAGCTAACAACCAGGATGATTTGTTAAATTAATGCAAGGATTGAAGATGATAACGCTAGACAAGGCAAAGAACGCAAAATAAAGCCTTGACTTGAGCCAAGGCTTTATTTAGATAAACACTGAGAATATCGGCCTAACAAATAACAAGAAGAACTATTGGAACTCTTTATTCTCCTTTTCTTCAAGTTTTGATTGGGTCAACAGCCCCATAGAAAATAACTCTCAAGATCCAATACAAGCGCGAATTCTGTCGGCTATAGTGTGCAGCTCATCCATATCCCCCTTATGGGCCGCGTGCTCCATCAGGCCTTTGAGCGGGCCGGGCAACACATGGAAATGTACATGGGGCACACTCTGACCGGCGGCGCTGCCGTTGTGTTGGAACACAGTGGAGCCCGGGATCCCCATGGCCTTTTCCACCGCCTTGCCCATCAGTTTGACGGTACGCATGCAGGCCGCCGCCGCTTCATCGGACAACTGATACAGGGTCACGGCCGACTCCTTGGGCAACACCAATAAGTGGCCCTTGGTTTGCGGCATGATATCCATGAAAGACAGAGTATGCTCGTCTTCATAGAGTTTGATACAGGGCAACTCGCCGCGAAGAATGCGGGCGAAAATATTGTTGTTGTCGTAATTCAGATCCATCTTGTCACTCCATACTGACGAATCGATTGGCTTGGAAGCTATTGGTGTACCACAAAAAAGGGCCGGTTGCACCGACCCTTTGGTATTGAAGCTACCGCAATTAGCCGAAGTAACTGTCGTCGAAGGCCATGATGGATTCACTGGCCGCGGCAATTTGACGCCGATAGCCACTGGCGCTGCTGACATAGTAGTCCATAAAGAAAGCCGCCGAGGCCAGTTTGCCGGCATAGAAACCGTCGGCATCATCTGCCAGCCCGTCGAGCGCCAGCTCGGCCATCCGTGCCCAGATCCACGCCAGCGCAGCTGTGCCAAACAGCTGCATATAAGGCATGGAGGCCGCGCCCAGGTTGTCGGGATTTTTCATCGCCAACTCCATCAGGCTCTGGGTAGCGCGCTGCAGATCCGTTGCCGCCTGACCCAAACCTTCGAGCACCTTGGCAAACCGGGGCTCTTGAGCGGCCTTGGGTTTGGCGCCTTCGATAAAGGCCTCCACCTCTGCGGCCCAGAGTTTAAGCGCCGCGCCCTTGTCACCCATCAGCTTGCGCCCCACCAGATCCAGGGCTTGCACGCCATTGGTGCCTTCATAAATCATCGCGATACGGGCATCACGGACAAACTGCTCCATCCCCCACTCATGGATATAGCCATGGCCGCCAAACACCTGTTGGGCATCGACACAGGCGCTGAAGCCTCTATCTGTGATAAAGCCCTTGACCACAGGAGTAAACAACGCCGCCAACGCCTTGGCTCTGGCCTTTTGTTCGGCATCCTGATGGCGCTCAGCTTCATCGAGCCACAGCGCCTGCTGGCCGATAAGAGCGCGGGCGCCCTCATTGAAGACTTTTTGCGACAGCAGCATCCGCCGCACATCGCCGTGCACCAGAATAGGATCGGCATTTTGCTCCGGCGCCTTGGTGCCGGACAGTGCCCTTCCCTGAACCCGCTCTCTGGCGTAGGCCAGCGCGTTCTGGTAAGCGATTTCAGAGACGCCCAGCCCCTGAACCCCAACACCCATGCGCGCCTGGTTCATCATGGTGAACATGGCTCTGAGGCCTTGATGGGGTTCGCCCACCAACTCGCCTTTGGCGCCGTCGAACAGCATCACACAAGTGGAATTGCCGTGAATACCCATCTTGTGTTCGAGGCCGCTGGCCTTGACATTGTTAGCCTCGCCCAGGCTGCCATCTTCCTTGACCCAATACTTGGGCACGGCGAACAAACTGATCCCCTTCACCCCGGCCGGTGCATCGGGCAACCTGGCCAATACCAGGTGCACTATGTTTTCGGCCAGATCGTGATCGCCACTGGAGATAAAGATTTTCTCACCGCTGACAAGATAGCAACCGTCAGTGCTGGGCTCGGCCTTAGTACGCAGCAGCGCCAGATCGGTACCGGCATGGGATTCGGTCAGATTCATGGTGCCGGTCCACTCGCCGCTCACCAGTTTGGGCAGATATTTGGCCTTGAGCGCCTCGGAGCCATGGGCAAAAATGGCACTGTAAGCACCGTGGGTCAGCCCGGGATACATGGCAAAGGCCATGTTGGAGGAGGTCTGCATTTCGGTGGCAAAAATACCCACAACTTCCGGCAAGCCCTGACCACCGAACTCGGGATCACAGGTCAGCGTCGGCCAGCCGTTGTCCACATACTGGCGGTAGGCATCGATAAAGCCCTCGGCGGTTTTCACCCCATCGGCTTCCAGACGACAACCCTGCAGATCGCCGACACTATTAAGCGGCAGCATCACCCCAGTGCTGAAATCGGCCATGCCTTCGAGAATGGCATTGACCAACTCAGGGTCAATTTCATCGAACCCCTGCAGCTTTGGCTGCTGATAAATATCCAGTAACTGTTCAAGAATAAAGCGGTAATCCCGCATCGGCGGCTGATAACTTGCCATATGCTTATTTCCTTTTCCCTGTGATTGATGTCTCACCTTAGCCAATTCTGAGTAAAAACTCAGCACCTCTGACCAGTTTTATATCACTTTTTTTTAATACAAGAACAGCGCTCTGCGTAAATTCGCTTGAACAGCCTCTTATCTCGGGCTGTAAAACTTTGTAAGCTAGGGGCATTATCCTGTTCGCCCGCTAAAGGAATCCTGCATGGCCAGCGTCAACACCCGCAAACACCCCAATGGTCTGGACTATATCGAAATCGATACCCCACTCTGCTACGGCCGTATTTTTTTACAGGGTGCCCAGATAGACAGCTTTGTGCCCAAAGGCAAGGCGCCGCTGCTGTGGGTTTCTCCTGCCGATGACTATCTACCGGGCAGTGGTATTCGCGGCGGTATTCCCGTCTGCTGGCCCTGGTTTGGCATGCATGCCAATGAGGGCTGGCCCCAGCATGGCTTTGCCCGCACCCGGTTGTGGCAACTTGAGCGAACTCATATCAGTAATGAACGGGTAGAGCTGAGCTTTGTCCTTAAGCTTAGCGACGAGGACAGACGTTACTGGCCCCACGATACCGAGGTGCGGCTGGACTTTGTCCTCAGCGACAGCCTCAGGGTCAGCCTGATTAACCGCAACCTGAGCGAGCAAAACGTAACGCTGACCCAGGCATTGCACAGTTATTTCCCCATCGGCGATATCCACCAACTGCGCGCTACCGGCTTTGCCGGCAGCCAGTATATCGAGTTTGGTGAAGGTCCCTATGCACAAGTCGAAGACGAAGTGCGCTTTGAGCGCGAAACCGACCGGGTTTACACCGGCTTGTCTGAGCTGCAAAAGCTGCATACCCCCAACGGCACTATTCTTGTCAGCCGTGAGCAGAGCCACTCGGCAGTACTTTGGAATCCCTGGATAGACAAGTCCAAGCGGCTGGCCCGTTTCCAAGAGCAGGATTACCTGTCTATGGTCTGCCTGGAAGCCGCCAATGTGCTGGAAGATAAACTGGTGCTCGGCCCCAAACAGAGTCACACTCTGACCACAGAAATTCGCTGGCAGGAGTGAGCGGCCAAGGCCGGGAAACACCAATGAGGTATCGACTCCCAAGCAAGAAACGCCTGACTGTCTGGGCTGTTGGCCTGTTGCTTCTGCTGGTACTGCTTCCGGGTGCCCTGCTTGTGGGGCTGGCTTGGTCCCTGTATGAAAGGCCGCAGTGGCTGCTGCCGCATATTAATCAATATCTGGCTGCGCAAGATATTCGTATCGACGAGTTGCGCCTGGCGCCTGAAGGCTGGGACAGACTGAGCTTCGATTACCTTAAGCTTGATTACCAGGGCAGCGAGCTTGAGTTTCATCAACTCAGGCTCCAGCTCAAATCGCCTGTCAGTGCCAAACGGATTTGGCAATTACTGACAGGCGAAGCATCGACGCCGCCCCCTGGCTCCATCGACTGGTTGATGGCGCAACTTCAAAAGGTCAGCTATCGAGACGCCGGTTTTAGTTTGACGCCTGAACTACTCTTGCCCGGCGGTGATGATGGCGGTCAGAGTCTGGCACTGGACTTGAACTCTGTGCCCGAAATAGCCCTGGGGCCGACCCGAATAAGCCTGCAACGCGTGGCCGGCGTATCCGATACACCCAATACGTCGCTGACCTTGGATAAGGCAAGTAAAACCCCAAGCTTTATTCTGCTGCTGCAAAAGTTGCAGTTAAGCCCTTCCGGGCAACTGGTTACTGAGCTGGCCACCCGGTTACAAGGAGGGCAACAAGAGACTCACTCAGGAACTCAAACAAGACAAGAGACGCCCCTGCTGGCATTAACCGCCGACTTGAAAGCCAAACTCGCCAACGGTGCCCCCGCCTGGCGACTGACCAGTCAACTGCATCTCAAAGCGCTGCAACAGGCGCTGGCAAGTGTTGAGCAGGACCCGGCCGCAGCGCCCCTCATCAGTGCTTTCAAGCTTGATGAAATATTGCATGCCGAGCTGATGCCGAGCCTTGGCGGAGATCTCTTCTCGCAACTGACTCTGGATTTGACCCAAGGCAACATAGACTCGCGCCATTGCTGGTCGGCGCCGACTATTGCCATGCCGGGACTCGAGCAAGTGGCGCTTGAAATAACGCCGCTGCCTCTTAAAGCTAAGGCACACAATTCATTGGCCGATAGCCCTCTGTGCCCCAGTTCCAACGCTGCTGCCAGTTTCAGTGCCAAGGCCAGTGCAAATGCCAGGGTTGAGGCTGAGGTTGAGGATAGTGATGACGCAGGATTACACTTTCGCTTTTCGGGCTCCACCAGCGAGCAGCTTTTTGAGCTGGCGCCGCTGAGACTCACGCTTTCAACCACTCCGGCTCAGCGCCAAGCGCTGCTTGCCTTGCTCGCAGCAAACTCCCCATCGGCGCAAGCATCAGCAACCAAGGCCGCAGAACTCGAATCGCAATTGGCGCAGCTGCAGCAAGTCCTGGCGCAAGAGCCAGCTATAAAAAACCAAGCTCCCCCCCTTATCGCCGCAATTGAGCTGGCGCTTGATCAGGGCCTCGGCGCCGAATTCAAACCCGCCAAGGACAACAATACAAAGGGCAATGCGGCAACGGGCAATGAGACATCCATGCGAGTGTCGCTGCCGAATCTGACAGTGCGGCCGCTACTGCCCGCCCTGATGACAGAGAAGCAGCAAGCGTCGTTCGGTGCGCCAATTAATCGGCCAAGAATTGCGGAATTGAGTCCATCCGCACTCAGTAATGGCAAGCGGCCGAGTTTGCTGCTGGCCCTTGAAAACCTGCAATTGCAACTGCCAAAAGCCACAGGAGCACAGCAAAACACGTCTGTTTCTTTGCCGCAAAGCGCCAAGCCTCAAGGGTTAAATTCGCCGGGCTTTGGCTTATCAAGCTCTGGTTTATCAAGCTCTGACTTCTCAAGCTCTGACTTCTCAAGCTCTGACTTCTCAAGCTCTGGCTCATCAGGCTCAAGTTCACCAAACTCAAAGCCCTTGTCGGCCGAGCAGCGACTCGAACTGGCGCTGCAACAGGCCATTCAGGGGCTGCGACTCAGCCTTGAGCAGCTGCCACTGGAACAAGCAAGCACAGACTGGCGCCTTGAAGCCTCCCTGCCGAGCGGTTTTCGTTGGCAGTCGGCTGTAGCTGAATTGCAACTCAATCAGGGCGCATCAATGGTGCTTAGCGGTAAGCTTGCCCTGGAGCCGACAAACGCAGGGCAACAACTGGACTTCAGCCTCGCAGCCAATCCCGGCTTCAGCACAGGCGCCATTCAAGCCGGTATAGAGGATAAAAGTATCCAACTCTCCGGCTTTAAGTTGTCACTGCTGGCCCCGTTCAGTGGCAGCTTCAACCAAGGCAAACTTAAGCTGTCTTTACTCGCGGTCAGCAGCCAGTTGGGTGAATTGCAGGCTAAAAGCGGGCCGCTGGCACTGTCGATTGCCCAAACCTCACTCCTGAGCCCCGGACTCAGTCGAACCCTGGACGCCAACCTAAATCAAAAACGGCACTTGCCACTCTTGAGCCAACTCTTGGATGAGCGTTTTGCCAGTCGTCTGAATCTGGCCTTCGATGGGCTCAACTTAAGCCAAACCCGGCATACCAAGCTCGGACCTCGCACCGAAACCCTGCTCAATCTGGGCTATGGCAGCTTCAGCCAAACCATTGACTGGCAGGATAACCGTCTTATCAGTGAAGAAAACTGGCAACTGGATAATATCCCGCTTCACAGCCGCCACGACTTTATGCCCATCTGGCCCAAGCGGGCCAAAGATCCGCTTGGCTATCGCTTGAACAGTCGCTGGACCCTGGATACGGATCTCGCTGATATCAAGGCGCTGGCGGCCAAGAACCTGCCCTTGCCTCCTGAGTTGGTACTCAGGGGCGAGACCCATATGATTGCCGACCTCAAGCTCGAAGGGCTTGGGCGAGCGCTGCAATTGCAACTGGATTTCAACCCGCTGCTGTCGGATCTCTCCGGCAGTATCAGTCAGTTACCATTTGAAGGCGCCAACTTGTCGGCATTGTGCCGCTTGACACTGGCCAAGGAAGCCAAGGCGCCGGCAGAGGCCGAACTCAACTGTCAGCAGCTCAAGGCTTCGGTACAGGCCTTCAACCCCGGAGTGCTGTTGACCAACCTGGGTTTAGAAGGCCAGCTCAGCCTGACCCCTGAACTCGACAGCAACCAAAGCACTCAAGCCAAGCTGTTGCCCGGGTTTCGGGATGCCGATATTCAGGTGCGCGGCCAAGGCGAGTTACTCAAGGGACAAATGCTGCTGCCCAGCTTCCGCTTGCGGCTCAACGCGCCATCCAATGCTTATTTGGTGTTGCAGGGCCTGAGCCTGGAAGAACTGTTGGCCATCCAGCCTCAGGAAGGCATCTACGCCGACGGTATTTTCGACGGTGTCTTACCGGTATTTATTACCGACGGCCAGGTGTCGGTCAAAGGTGGCCGCCTGGCGGCCCGTGCCCCCGGCGGACTTATCAAGGTCGGCAATAATCCGGCTGTCGCCCAAATGCGCGCCGGACAACCCTATCTGGACTTTGCCTTTTCCACCCTAGAACACCTGCAATATTCTACCCTGGCCAGCACTTACGATATGGCACCGGATGGTGAGGCCTGGCTCAAGGTTGAAGTAAAAGGTCAGGCCGAGGGGATTGAACGCCCTATCCACTTGAACTACTCTCATGAGGAGAACATGCTGCAGCTCCTCAGGAGTCTGACCATAGGTGACAAGCTTCAAACCCAAATTGAAGCTTCCATGCAGTGAGGACACAAAAGGACATGAATGTGAAACAGACTAAATTTCTGCTGCCGCTGGCTGCAGCCTTGCTGCTGGCGTCGGCTTGTACCCCAACGGTCAAGATTGAGCCACCGGATAAGCCAATCGTTATCAACCTGAATGTGAAAATCGAACATGAAATTCGCATTAAGGTCGATAAAGAGTTGGATCAGCTGCTGACCAATGATGAACTCTTCTAAGGTGCCAGAATTCGCGAAAGGAAAACACAGATGAAAACCAAGTTGATGACCCTGACTGCCGCCCTGTTGATGAGTTTCTGCGTCTTTGCCATAGGTTTGCAGGACGCCAAGAGCCAAGGGTTGGTGGGTGAACAGCAAAACGGCTATTTGGGTGTGGTCAAATCCAGCGCCGAGGTGACGGCACTGGTTAAGGATGTCAATGCCAAACGCCGGGCACACTATGAAAAAATCGCCCGTCAAAACGGGATTTCCGTGGATGATGTTGCCAAACTCGCCGGCGCCAAGGCGATTGCTGCCGCCGACAAAGGCCATATAGTGCAGGATGCTTCCGGCAAGTGGGTTCGTAAATAACAAACCCGATAGCATCAACCGGATGTATAATGCCGTTCAATCAGTTTGAACGGCATTTTCTTTTACTGGATTAGCTTCCAGTTTCGTTCAATTGAACCTTGGTAATTCTCTCTCAACAAACTGTAAGCTTCACACACGTCTGGCAGTGATGCACAGTAAACAACCCATGCACCATACTGCCATTCTTTAGCGCCTTGTCATACTGGGTTGGGAATATCAATAAACTCATGCTCCAACGCAAATTCATGCGCTAAATGTTCCCCCAGCGCCTTGATGCCGAACCTCTCCGTAGCATGGTGGCCGGCTGAGAAGTAATGGATCCCCTGCTCCACGGCGCTGTGGAAGGTACGCTCAGAAACTTCACCACTGATAAAAGCATCAACTCCCAGTGCCGCAGCAGTATCGATATAATCCTGGGCACCACCTGTACACCAGGCCAGTTTCTGTATGCTTCTGTCACCGCCATCCAGATGCAGGGGGACTTGTCCCAAACACTGCTCAAGCATGGCACTCAGGTCTTTGGCCGTCATAGGTGAGTCCAGTACGCCTTGCCAAAGCAAACCTTGAGCGACGGTTTCCACCGCCTCAGGCTCAATGACGCCAAGCACCCGGCCCAATTCGGCGTTATTGCCGAGCATGGGATGGGCATCAAGCGGCAAGTGATAGCCAAACAGGTTAATGTCGTTGAGCAGCAAGGTCTTGATCCTGCGCTGTTTCATTCCAGTCAACACTTCGGGTTCATTTTTCCAGAAGAAACCATGGTGCACCAATAGGGCATCGGCACCGGCTTCAACGGCCCGGTCAATCAATGCCTGACAAGCGGTCACACCTGTGACTATCTTGCGAATTTCGGCCTTGCCTTCAACCTGAAGACCGTTGGGGGCATAATCGCGAAACTGGTCCAGTTGTAAAAACTCGTGCAGATATTGTTTGAGTTCCTCTCTTTGCATAGGGTTCCCTGTCGATTCGGTTGCAGATATATGTCGCTATTCTAGCACAGCAAGCCCTTGGGTTGAGGTCACAAATCTTAAGCCAGATTGCCGGTTTCAGTCCCCAAAGCGACCAAAAGCTGCGCCCTTGGGCACAAGTTTGTTGCTTTTTGGCCGGCAAATTGGACATTGCCAACCTTTGACTTATAAAATTATCGCAAACCTCCAAGTAACTCTAAAAATAAACAGGTTATGATTATGGCAAAACTGACCAAAGAAGAAGTTATCAGCGCACTGCAGCAAGCCCTCAGTAAGCAACAGGGCAAAGCAGTGACCATTGAGCAAAATGGCAGCTGGTACAAAATCGATGGCGGTAAATCACTTCGTTTCGCTGAACTGGAACAGATGTTGGCGGATAGCGCCAAACCGGCCAAGGCTGAAGCCAAACAGGAAAAACCCAAGGCGGCCAAGCCAGCAATAAAGGCAACACCAAAGCCGGCAGCGCCTGCCCTAGCCGACGGCCAAGGGGGCAAAACCCCCAAAGAGCTGTGGCGTGAAAAACTGGCAGCAGGTA
This sequence comes from Shewanella sp. BJSY2023SW001, assembly GCF_047314685.1. NCBI lineage: Bacteria > Pseudomonadati > Pseudomonadota > Gammaproteobacteria > Alteromonadales > Shewanellaceae > Shewanella > Shewanella sp. BJSY2023SW001. The sequence continues at coordinate 160,094 of NZ_JBKORF010000019.1, read as the reverse complement.
ATCACAAACTGCCTCGCGGTTTTTAATTACTCCATCCAAAACAAAGGCGCCTAACGGCGCCTTTGTTTTATCTGTTATTGGCTCAAAGTCTACACTGTCATCTCACATAGCCAGGTCAACCCGGACGCTGCCCTGCAGATAAACCACCCGCACTTCATCGCCCACCTTGAACGTCATGCCTGGATCTTCATCCTGAATGATCATCACCTGGGTTTCATCTTCCTGGCGTATCATCAACTCCACCAGCTTGAGCTCACGATAGTAACTGCTATTACCATATTGATGACCAATGCCGGCGCCGAGTAGAGCGCCCAGAGCGGTTGCCACATCCTGACCACTGCCACCGCCGAACTGATGACCAATCACGCCACCGAGTAAGGCACCGCCAAAGGTTTTCCAGCCGCGATTTCTGTCTTCCATCAGCTGTTTTTCGGTAATTTTTCGTACCGACTCCACTTGGCCGTAGAGCACTTTTTCCACCGGTTGTGCCTGGTTTCTGTCATAACCGGCATAGAGGGGCTGGGTTCCCGCTGCAAGGGACAATGAGAGCAGCAGCATTGCATTCAGTATCAGTTTCCACATAGCTGTTTTTCCGCTAACTTATAAGAAGGCCCTAAGCAGAATCATACGCAATTGTGAACCTACTGTCTTTTTTAAATCATGAATTGGATCCTTTCCCGTCACCGGAACTGGCACTGACGGATCCCAATGGCCTACTGGCCATTGGCGGCGACCTGCATCCCAAGCGGTTACTCAACGCCTACTACGAGGGAATTTTCCCCTGGTTTAATAGTCAAGATCCCATCCTCTGGTGGTCACCGGATCCCCGCGCGGTTTTTGTTCCGGGCAGCATCAATATCTCCCGCAGTCTACGCAAGTATCTGAAAAAGCAGGATTGGACTGTCAGTATCGACCGAGCCTTTGCCGATGTAATGGCCGGTTGTGCCATGCCGCGAAAAGATCAACCCGGCACCTGGATAACCGAAGAGATACGTCTGGCCTACCAGGAGCTGCACCACTTGGGTCATGCCCACTCCTTCGAGGTCTGGGACAATGGTCGACTGATAGGTGGCCTGTATGGCCTTGCCATAGGTCAGGTGTTTTGTGGCGAGTCCATGTTCCACCGCAAAACCAATGCCTCCAAGGCGGCCTTTATCGCCCTGCATCAATACGCTCTCAAACAGGGCTTCAGACTGATTGATGCCCAAGTGATGAATCCACATCTGGAAAGCCTCGGAGCCAAGAGTTTAAAGCGCAAAGATTTTCTCGTACTCTTGAGACAGTTCAGGGACGGCAATCTCGCCAAGGATTGCTGGCAAACCGACGAGGTCAAAATTGCACTCTGATAACCATGCCATTGCCATAGGCCTCAGCCAACCCTTTGCCTGCAGTTACCTGAGCGGACAACAGGAGCAATTATTGGTGATCCAGGAGGATGAGCTGGACTTGTCACTGTTTGAGCGCCTGTTGGCACTGGGGTTTCGTCGTAGTGGCAGCGCCATCTACAAGCCCCGTTGCCCCCACTGCAACGCTTGTCAGCCCATCCGAGTTCCCCTGGATGAATTTCGCCTGTCCAAAAGACAAAAACGCACCCTGGCCAAAAACCGTGACCTACACTTTCGGATTGTGACCAAAGAAGCTTTGGCTCACTATCCCCTCTATGAGCGTTATATCTGTGCCCGCCACAGTGACGGCCCCATGTATCCACCGAGCGAAGAGCAGTACCGGCATTTTCTCGCCTGTGAGTGGCTCAGCCCGGTGTTTATCGAACTTTGGCACGGTCAGCGACTGGTTGCCGTGGCAGTAACCGATCTCCTGCCCCAGAGCCTGTCAGCCATCTACAGCTACTTCGACCCGGACTACAGCGACCGCTCCCTCGGGATCTTGCTGGTACTGCTGCAATGCCGCCTGGGCAAATTGATGTCGAAATCGTTCCTCTATTTGGGATATCAAATAGATAACCACGACAAAATGGGTTACAAGCGACTCTACCGCCCCTATGAGATCCTCGGCGTTCAAGGCTGGCAGAAAAGCGACAATCACTGAGGCCTCCCCTTTACAGCCGCTGTAATTTGCGGCATGATACGGCGGTTTTTTACATTCGAGGCTAACGGGATAACTGATTAATGGCGAAAGAAGACAACATTGAGATGCAAGGGACTATCCTTGAAACCTTGCCAAATACAATGTTTCGGGTTGAACTGGAAAACGGTCACGTTGTGACTGCTCACATTTCCGGTAAAATGCGTAAAAACTACATCCGAATCCTGACCGGTGACAAGGTCACTGTGCAGCTGACTCCATACGACTTGAGCAAAGGGCGTATCGTCTTCCGCTCACGCTAAGATCCCAGTTATTTCTCAAAAGCCGGCTGTGCCGGTTTTTTTGCTGGTGAGCCCATGGGGGCGACCCACTGCGCAGCAGGCGCACCTGGCCTGCCGTTGTCTATCCAGACATCAATGTGTCGGATAAGGGTCAGGATTCAGAATAAAAATGGCTGCCATTGGCAGCCATTTTTTTTGTTGTAATTCAGCTTATCAAGAGATCTTCTCCGGCGCTTCCGTATTGATCTCCAGTTCGCCATCTTTGACATCCACATGGGCGATGCCACCGGACTCGAGTTTGCCAAACAGGATTTCATCGGCCAGCGGTCGTTTCAGCAGATCCTTGACCACTCTGGCCATAGGTCTGGCCCCCATGGTCTTGTCGTAACCTTTCTCTGCCAACAAGGTTCTGGCCTCATCACTGACTTCCAGCGTCACCCCTTTCTGATCCAACTGTGCCTGCAGTTCGACCAGGAACTTATCCACCACCTTGGCGATAATGGTCATATCCAGATGGTTGAACCAAATGATAGAGTCGAGACGGTTGCGAAACTCTGGCGAGAACACCTTATTGATCTCCGACATCGCATCCAAGCTGTGATCCTGCTGCTTGAAGCCAATGGACTTACGCACAGTTTCCTGCACCCCGGCGTTGGTGGTCATCACCAGGGTCACGTTGCGGAAATCCGCCTTGCGGCCGTTGTTATCGGTCAAAGTACCGTGATCCATTACTTGCAGCAGCAGGTTATAGATATCCGGATGCGCCTTCTCAATTTCATCAAGCAGCACCACACAGTGAGGCGTCTTGATCACGGCATCAGTCAGTAAACCGCCCTGATCGTAGCCGACATACCCCGGAGGCGCGCCAATCAAACGCGACACAGTATGGCTTTCCATATACTCTGACATATCGAAGCGGATAAGCTTGAGCCCGAGGCAAGCCGCCAACTGGTTGGTCACCTCAGTCTTACCCACCCCGGTAGGACCGGCAAACAGGAAGCTCCCCACAGGTTTGTTTTCATTGCCAAGACCACTGCGTGCCAACCGAATCGCCGCGCTGAGACTCTCTATCGCCTTGTCCTGGCCGAACACTACCATCTTCAGGTTACGCTCCAGGTTCTTCAGCAAGTCCTTCTCGGAGGACGTCACTGTTTTTTCCGGGATCCTGGCCATCTTGGCGATGATGGTTTCAATCTCGCTCTGGCCCACGGTTTTCTTGCGTTTGCTCTGTGGCATCATTGCCATCCGCGCACCGGCTTCGTCTATCACATCTATGGCCTTGTCCGGCAAGTGCCTATCGTTGATATGCTTATCCGACAGACTGGCGGCGCTGGCCAAGGCCGCCAGGGTATAACGCACCCCGTGATGTTCTTCATAACGGCTCTTAAGCCCCTGCAGGATCTTGGTGGTTTCGGCCACTGAAGGCTCGTGAATATCCACCTTCTGAAAACGCCGCGCCAATGCCCTGTCCTTCTCAAAGATGCTTTGATATTCCTGAAAAGTAGTAGACCCCATACAGCGCAGATTACCGCTGGAGAGCAAGGGCTTGAGCAGGTTGGATGCGTCCATCACCCCACCGGATGCCGCCCCGGCACCGATAATGGTGTGGATTTCATCGATAAAAAGAATCGCATTCTGATCCGCTGTCAGCTCTTTAAGCAGACTCTTGAAGCGCTTCTCGAAGTCGCCCCGATACTTGGTGCCGGCCAACAGCGCGCCAAGATCCAGAGAGTAAACTGTTGCTTCGCTGATCACCTCTGGCACAGACTCATTGACTATCCGATAGGCCAACCCTTCGGCAATAGCAGTCTTTCCGACGCCGGCCTCGCCCACCAACAGCGGGTTATTCTTGCGGCGACGGCAAAGAATTTGAATCGAGCGTTCAATTTCGTTGTCGCGGCCGATAAGCGGATCTATCTTGCCCTGCTTGGCCATCTCATTGAGATTGCTTGCAAACTGAGCCAGCATGCTGCGCTCTTCTGTGGCTTCTGATTGATCTTCCAGGCTTTCCTGCGACCCTGGTGCATCGGCCTCATCGTTCTTGGCAAAGCCGTGGGAAATATAATTCACCACATCCAGACGGGTAATGTCGTAACGGCGCAGCAGATAAACCGCCTGGGACTCCTGCTCGCTGAAAATGGCTACCAGTACGTTGGCGCCGGTCACCTCATTGCGGCCTGACGACTGCACATGAAATACAGCCCGTTGCAGCACCCGCTGGAAACCCAGTGTCGGCTGAGTCTCACGCTCATCATCGGGATCGCTGATAATAGGTGTGGTCTGGGTAATGAAGTTGGCGACCTCCTCTTTGAGGCGGTCAATGTTGGCGCCACAGGCGAGTAAAGCATCCCTTGCGGCAGGGTTATCGGTCAGCGCCAGCAGCAGGTGCTCAACCGTCATATATTCGTGACGGGCATCTCTGGCTTGCTGAAATGCCAGGTTCAAGGTCACTTCAAGATCTTTGTTCAGCATATGCACCCCCTAAAAAACTACAGAGACAGGCTGGTTAAGCTTCCTCTAACGAACACAGTAACGGATGTTGGTTTTGTCTTGCAAACTGATTCACGTGAACCACTTTGGTTTCGGCTATCCCAAATGGGTAAACACCGCAAACCGCTTTTCCCTGATGATGTATGGTCAACATAATGTCCGTGGCTTCCTGTTCGTTCTTACGAAAGAACAGCTGAAGTACCTCCACAACAAAGTCCATTGGGGTATAGTCATCGTTGTTCAGAATCACTTTATACATAGGAGGCGGTTGCAGTTCCTGCTCAACCCCTTCCTCCACGCGCTCTATCTGTCCAGTCTTACCCATGATTCAATATTAGCCTCTCAACTTGGCTTCTACCAACACTATGCCCGGCCATGTTTCAAAGTACCGTTTGGCAGGTCCTGGGCGGTATTGCCCTTTGTCACACTATACTCTGGCGCGGCGGCGCTTGTCTAAGGCGTTTCTAACTCATGCTTATTTTTCAATCGGTTAAAATTGATTCAATATAATAAAGTGAGTAAATATCCAGACACTTCCATTGAAGAAAAGCTCCCAGTGGCAAACTAAGATTCCAGCGAAACCATATGCAATGTTGTTTTTTTGTTAATTTCGGCTTGACATCCAGCAACACTACTTACATTCTGTTATCTGAGCACCTGCTGAAGTGCTCAAAAGTTGTACTATCTTACTGGGAAGCAGACAATAGAAGGAAGTGGAAGTATGGCAAGCGGAACTGTTAAATGGTTCAACAACGCCAAAGGATTCGGGTTTATCTGCCCTGATGAAGGTGGTGAGGATGTTTTTGCGCACTATTCAACCATTGAAATGGAAGGCTACAGAACTCTAAAAGCAGGCCAACCTGTTGAATTTCAAGTTGAGAAGGGCCCGAAGGGTATGCATGCCTCGGCTATCTCTCCTGTTAAATAACCGGGTGAATAGAGATGAAAAAAGGCGGGGTCATCCCCGCCTTTTTAATGCTTGCTTGGCAATTGAATGAGGGAGAGTTCCCTCATTCAACTTTCAGTATCACGCGCTCAGAAGGCGATTCAGGCTGGCACTTGGCCGCATAGCCTGCTCGGCTTTAACAGGATCCAGCTTGTAGTAACCACCCAGTTCAACTGCAGCGCCCTGGGCACCATTGAGCTCAGCCACTATCTGCTCTTCTGCAGCCACCAGGCCTTCGGCCAGAGGCGCAAAATAAGCTTTCAGCTCGGCATCCTTGTCCTGCTTGGCCAGCGCGCTGGCCCAGTACTGCGCAAGGAAGTAATGACTGCCGCGGTTATCCAGCTGCCCCACTTTACGGGATGGTGACTTGTTGTTATCCAGGAACTGCCCTATCGCCAGATCCAGGCAATCAGCCATCACCTGTGCCTTGGCATTGGCCGTCGTCTGGCTTAGGTGCTCGAGTGAAGCTCCCAATGCCAGGAACTCGCCCAGAGAATCCCAACGCAGGTGGTTTTCCTGTTCAAACTGCTGTACATGCTTGGGTGCACTGCCACCGGCACCCGTTTCGAACAGACCGCCACCATTCATCAGCGGGACGATTGACAGCATCTTGGCACTGGTACCCAACTCAAGGATAGGGAACAAGTCGGTGAGGTAGTCACGCAGCACGTTACCTGTTACCGAAATTGTATCTTTACCGGCTTTAATACGTTCAAGGGAGAAACGGGCCGCCTTTTCCGGTGACATGATGTGCAACTCAAGTCCATCGGTATCATGCTCAGGCAGGTAGGCCTTCACTTTGGCTATCACCTGGGCATCGTGGGCACGGTTTTCATCGAGCCAGAATACCGCCGGGGTGTTGCTCAGCCTGGCACGACGTACGGCCAGCTTGACCCAATCGCGGATAGGTGCATCTTTTACCTGGCACATGCGCCAGATATCACCGGCTTCAACGGCGTGGGACATAAGCAGGTTGCCGTCCTTGTCCAGTACTTTGACGGTACCGGCCGCAGGGATTTCAAAGGTCTTGTCATGGCTACCGTACTCTTCAGCCTTCTGTGCCATCAGTCCCACGTTTGGCACACTGCCCATGGTTGCAGGGTCGAAGGCGCCATGCTCCTTACAGAAATCGATAGTTTCCTGATATACACCGGCATAGCAACGATCCGGGATTAGCGCCTTGGTATCTTTCAACTGGCCATCCGGGCCCCACATCTGGCCGCTGGAGCGGATAGCAGCAGGCATGGAAGCATCAATAATCACATCACTTGGCACATGAAGGTTGGTGATGCCCTTATCTGAGTTAACCATCGCCAGCTCAGGACGGCTCTGGTAGACGGCGGCGATATCGGCTTCAATGGCCGCTTTCTGCTCGGCCGGCAACTTGGCTATCTTGGCATAGACATCGCCCAGACCATTGTTGACGTCCACACCCAGCTCACGCAAGGTTTCACCGTGTTTGGCAAATACATCTTTGTAAAACACCTTCACCGCATGGCCGAACATAATAGGATCGGACACTTTCATCATGGTGGCTTTCAGGTGCAGTGACAACAGCACATCTTCCTGGCGAGCGGCTTCAATTTCGCGCTCGAAGAAGGCGGTCAGTTCACGCTTGCTCATAACGGCCGCATCTATGATTTCACCTGCCAGCAACTCAAGCCCCTGCTTGAGCACCAGTTGGCCGCCATCGTTTTGTTCCAGCACTATGCTGACAGTATCGGCATCTTTGAGGGTAACGGACTGCTCGCTGCCGTAGAAATCCCCTTGTTGCATATGAGCCACATGAGACTTGGAGTCCTTGCTCCAGGCACCCATTGAATGCGGGTGCTTACGGGCATAATTCTTGACCGAAGTCGGGGCGCGGCGGTCTGAGTTACCTTCACGCAGCACAGGGTTTACCGCACTGCCCTTGATCTTGTCATAACGGGCCTTGATTTCCCGCTCTTCATCGGTTTTGGCTTCGGCCGGATAGTCGGGCAGATCATAACCTTTGGCCTGCAACTCTTTGATACAAGCCTGCAGCTGAGGAATGGACGCACTGATATTAGGCAGTTTGATAATATTGGCTTCAGGCTGAGTCGCCAGCTCGCCAAGCTCCGCCAGATGATCACCAATGCGCTGCGCTTCGGTCAGACGCTCGGGAAAAGCGGCAATCACACGGCCGGAAAGAGAAATATCGCGGGTTTCGACATTGATGTCGGCTGCCTGGGTAAAAGTTTTGATGATAGGCAGTAGAGATAAGGTCGCCAGAGCCGGCGCTTCATCTGTCTGCGTATAGATGATAGTGGGGGTTTTATCAGTCATTTTCAGTCCTACGCTTTTTATAAAAATGAGTTGTTATAAGTGTTGTTATTCTTTAATTTCCTTGCCTCTTTCCGCCCAGGATAGCGCCATTGTTCACAGTCGACATAGATCCGGTTGACGGGCGCAAAAATTGGTTGCAGATCACAATTTGGCGAACATCATAGAGCATTCCAGCCAAGATTCAAATGCCACTATAGGCGAGTGCCGGGTACACTCGGGTAAAAGTCACCAACCCGCCCTGCCGCCAAGCAGGACATAGGTGTTACACTCTGGCATATCTCTGACAAATAGTCAGAGTACACAGCTCAAGCAGCCAGGATATCTCAATGAATTCGCCAGCCTCCCAACCAAGACGTAAACCCAAACGCCAACCCAGTCACCCCAAGGGCCCTGGCGGTAAAGAATTTGGCCGAGAAAAGAGTCAGCGCTCCACCAATCCAAGCCCCAACAGCAAGAGTTCCAGTAACAAGAGCTCCAATAACAAGAGACAGGGCCTGAATAAAAAACGCCCTGGTCCTCAAAAATCACGGCCAAAAGTGGCACGACTCTCGATTGCAGAAACCCAAGTGGTGCTGCTAAATAAACCCTTCGATGTGTTATGCCAGTTTACCGATGAAGGCGGACGACGCACGCTCAAAGATCTGCTGCCCATCGCCGGTGTTTATGCCGCCGGTCGTCTGGACAGAGACAGCGAGGGCCTGCTACTGCTCACCAATAACGGTCAGTTGCAGGCCAAACTGACCCAACCCAATAAACACACCTTCAAGACCTACTGGGTACAAGTGGAAGGCGATGTCGATGACCTCGCGATTCAAGCCTTGCGTCAGGGCGTTGATCTTAAAGATGGCCTCACCCTGCCTGCCAAGGTGCGCCGTTTGCAGCCACCCGAATTTTTGTGGCCACGCAATCCCCCTATACGTGAGCGGCGCAATATCCCCACCACTTGGCTGGAGATCTGTATCCGTGAGGGGCGCAATCGTCAGGTACGAAGGATGACAGCCCATGTCGGGTTTCCCACTTTAAGATTGATACGTTATGCCATAGGCGAACTCAGCCTGGATACCGAGCAAGGACAATGCCTGCAGCCCGGTGAATATCGCGCTCTTTCCGACGCGGCGATTAAGGAGCTTCTCGATGACTGAACGTTATCGCCCCAATGTGACAGTGGCCTGCATTATTGAGGCAGAGAAGCGTTTTTTAGTGGTCGAAGAGTTGATAGACGGTCAACAGAAATTCAACCAACCGGCCGGTCACCTTGAAGCAAATGAAAGCCTTATCGACGCTTGTCGCCGCGAGGTGCAGGAAGAAACCGGCCTGACAGTCACCCCTGAAGCCCTGGTGCGGATAGATCAGTTCAGCGCTTCCAAGGAGCTGGCCTTTTTACGTTTCACCTTCTGTGCCCGCTTGGCTGAATGTCAGAGTACCAAGCCGTTGGACGCTGCCATCAAGGCCGCCCATTGGTTGAGTATGGATGAAATCACGGCCTTGGGACCCAAGCTTCGTAGCCCCTTGGTCAGCGCCACGCTGGAGAGCTATTTGCAGGGACAACGGCTGCCGTTATCTTTGCTCAATAGCGAGCTGTTGTGATTAGCTCTGGGCACCAAGGCGTGATAGAATACGCCCCCGCAGAAACTGAGCGCCTTATGGCTGTTTGTCCACCCCAGCGTCGCGCCAATAACGGCCTGTCACAACCGGGCACAAGCAGCAGTTCTCTTTTTGGGCGTTCATGAATGAATTCAACGGTTTTAGGATCTATGACAGCTAACACTCCCAATGCATCAGGAAAAAAAGTCATTGTCGGCATGTCCGGCGGTGTCGACTCATCTGTTTCAGCCTATCTGCTGCTCCAGCAGGGCTATCAGGTAGAAGGCCTGTTCATGAAGAACTGGGAAGAAGATGACACCGACGAATATTGCTCTGCCGCCGAAGATTTAAAAGATGCCCAGGCTGTCTGTGACAAGCTGGGGATCAAGTTGCACACGGTTAACTTTGCCGCCGAATACTGGGACAATGTGTTCGAGTATTTTCTGGCCGAGTACAAGGCAGGACGCACGCCTAACCCGGACATCATGTGCAACAAGGAGATCAAGTTCAAAGCCTTCCTTGAGTTTGCCGATGACATTCTCGATGCCGACTATATCGCCATGGGCCACTATGTGCGCCGCCGTGATACCGACGGCAAAACCCAGCTGCTTCGCGGCATAGATGGCAACAAGGATCAGAGCTACTTCCTCTACACCTTGAGTCACCAACAGGTGGCACGCAGCCTGTTCCCTGTGGGTGAACTGGAAAAACCCGAAGTTCGCCGCATCGCCGAAGAGCAAGGGCTGGTCACCTTCAACAAGAAAGACAGCACAGGTATCTGTTTTATCGGTGAGCGCAAGTTTACTGAATTCCTTGGCACTTATCTGCCCGCGCAACCGGGCAAAATCGAGAGTGTCGACGGTGAAGTGATAGGCGAGCATCAGGGCCTGATGTACCACACTCTGGGCCAGCGCAAAGGCCTTGGGATTGGCGGCATGAAAAACAGCAACGACAATCCCTGGTATGTGGTCGACAAGGATCTGAAACGTAATGTATTGGTTGTCGCCCAAGGCGGCCAGCATCCAAGACTCATGTCGGTTGGCCTCACGGCCAGGCAGTTGCACTGGGTCGACAGGCAAGGCCCTGCCGATGGCGCAAAAATCACGGTCAAGACCCGTTATCGCCAGCAGGATATCCCCTGCACTGTTTATATCCAGGGTGATGATGAGCTGAGAGTGATCTTCAATGAGCCGGTAGCGGCAGTCACGCCAGGGCAGTCGGCAGTATTCTACGACGGTGAAGTCTGCCTGGGTGGCGGCATCATAGAAACCCTGATTAGGGAGTAATCATTGAGCGAGCAATTGCATGACCGCACCATGGCATTTGCCGGCATATTGCAGGCAATCGCCCAGGTGCAATATATCGCCCGCCACGGGGAAAGCGATCCGCAGCAGTTGGCTGCAGCACTCGATGGCATTATGGTGACAGATCCCGAGAATATCGATGAGATCTATCCCGACAAAGTCGTGCTGGCCAACGGCTACAAGTGGATTATCAATCAACTGGGGGACAGTGCCCAGAAAGATGTGGAAATCACCCGTTATCTGGTCGGCATTCTGGCGCTTGAGCGTAAACTGAGCCGCAACCAAGCGGCTCTGGGGATGCTGTCTGAACGCATCAATCAAGTGCATCGCCAACTGAGCCACTTTGCCATAACCGACGAGCAGGTTATCGCCAACCTGGCCAGCATCTACAGCGATATCATCAGTAATTTGGGGCCCAAGATCCAGATTTCGGGCAACCCCAACATACTGCAACGGCCACTGGTTCAACATAAAATACGCGCCTTGTTGCTGGCAGCAATGCGCAGTGCCGTACTCTGGCGTCAACTGGGCGGTAAACGCAGACATCTGGTGTTTGCCCGCAAGGCGATCGTCGATACAGCTAAAAAAAGCCTCACCCTATAATAAAGCCAAGTTCATCAAGGAGCTTATAATGGATCTTTCCGCACTGACTGCTATCTCACCGGTAGACGGGCGTTATGGTAGTAAAACCGCCGAACTTCGGGGGATATTCAGCGAGTACGGTCTTACCAAGTATCGTGTTCAGGTCGAAATCAACTGGCTGAAACTGCTTTCCAGCTGCCCTGAAATCGAAGAAGTCCCCCCTTTCAGTGAAGAAGCTCTGGCATTGCTGGATAATATTCGCGATAACTTCAGCGAAGCCGATGCCCTGAGAGTCAAAACCATCGAAGCCACCACCAACCATGACGTTAAGGCGGTGGAATACTTCATCAAGGAAAAAATCGCCGACAATGCCGAGCTGGCTGCCATAGGCGAGTTCGTGCACTTTGCCTGCACCAGTGAAGACATCAACAACCTGTCCCACGGCCTGATGCTGACCGAAGCCCGTGAACAGGTACTGCTGCCATACTGCCAGAAACTGGTCGATGCCGTTAAAGAGCTGGCCAGACGTTACAAGACTGTGCCTCTGATGTCCCGTACACACGGTCAACCCGCCTCGCCCTCGACTCTGGGTAAAGAGATGGCCAACGTGGCCGTACGTCTCGAACGCCAACTCAAACAAATTGAAGCGGTTGAGATCATGGGTAAGATCAACGGCGCCGTGGGTAACTACAACGCTCACCTGTCGGCCTACCCAGAAGTTAACTGGCATGAGCTGTCACAGCGCTTTGTCACCAGCCTGGGGCTGAACTGGAACCCCTACACCACTCAGATTGAACCGCACGACTATATTGCCGAGCTGTTCGATGCCGTGGCTCGTTTCAATACCGTGCTGATAGATTTTGACCGTGATATCTGGGGTTATATCGCCCTGGGTCACTTCAAGCAGAAGACAGTGGCCGGTGAAATCGGTTCATCCACCATGCCGCACAAGGTTAACCCTATCGACTTTGAAAACTCGGAAGGTAACCTGGGCATAGCCAACGCCCTGATGCAGCATCTGGCCAGTAAACTGCCGGTTTCCCGCTGGCAGCGCGATCTGACCGACTCCACAGTATTGCGTAACCTGGGTGTGGGTATCGCCCACTCGCTGATCGCCTACCAGGCCACACTCAAGGGTGTCAGTAAGCTGGAAGTCAACGAGGCGCACCTGCGCGATGAACTGGATCACAACTGGGAAGTGCTGGCCGAGCCGGTACAGACAGTCATGCGCCGCTATGGCATCGAAAAGCCTTACGAGAAGCTCAAGGAGCTGACCCGTGGCAAGCGTATCGATGGTCAGCAGCTTGCAGCCTTTATCGACGGTCTGGAACTGCCGGAGAGTGTGAAGCACGAACTCAAGCAACTGACGCCGGCCAACTACATAGGCCGCGCCGAGGCCTTTGTTGATGATTTGAACTGATAGCCTTTTGGCTGTCACGGGCGGTACTGGTTTCCAGTACCGCCTTTTTTCTCCCCGGGGTTTATGCCGTTGCAAGCGGGATAACTGACTTGCCATTGAAACGGTTTAAGGATTGGATAACAGATGACGAACACTTACCAGCTGACTCTAGACAGCAACGCCTTTGTTAAAGAGGTATGGCAGCAACAACCCAAGGTGATCAGACAAGCCTTCAAAGACTTTGTCGATCCTATCGCCGCCGATGAGCTGGCGGGCCTCGCCTGTGAAGAGGAGATCTCCTCACGGGTAGTTCTCACCAAGGGGCAGGACTGGGAAGTGATCTCAGGCCCATTTGAAGACTATGACAAGTTCGGTGAAGAAAACTGGCAACTGCTGGTACAGGCCGTCAACCACTGGTATCCGGACTCACAAGCTCTGGTGGAAGCCTTCCGCTTCCTGCCGGACTGGCGCTTCGATGACCTAATGGTGTCCTTTGCCACGCCGGGTGGCGGTGTCGGCCCCCATATCGACAACTATGATGTCTTTATCATTCAAGGCGAGGGACGCAGGCGCTGGACCGTCGGTGCCAAGGGCCAATACGCCAAGCGCGGCAACAACCCCAATACCCCTTTGATTGAAGACTTTGAGCCTATTATAGATACAGTGCTGGAACCCGGTGACATGCTGTATATACCGCCTGGTTTTCCTCACAGGGGCGAGACCTTGACCCTGGCATTGTCCTACTCGGTAGGTTTCCGGGCACCGAGTCAGCAAGAACTTATCAGCGAAATGGCCGACTTTATGCTTGATCAGGATCTCGGCCACAAACGCTTCACTTCGGGTGAAGAAGCCGGGCAACCTGCGCTGATCGCCAAGAGCCAGCAACAGGGGATGATGGCGCTGCTGAAAGAGCTGACTGAAAACCCTGACTATTATCAGGGCGTGCTGGGCAAATTGTTGAGTCAGAACCGCTTTGAGCTGGATATTTGCCAGGGTGAGCCTATGAGTACCGAGGAGCTCAGAGAAGCCGCGGCCGAAGGCGCTGTATTCAAGCGCATAGGTGGGCTTAAAATTCTCATGCTGGAAGAGGACCCCAACTGCCGACTGTTTATCAATGGGGAAGCTTTTGAATTGCCGCAAGGCAGTGAAGATCAGGCGCAGCTTATTGCCAATCGCACCAGCATCAGCGGCGAAGATCTCGAATCATTGCTGAACTATGAGGTGATAACTGCGCTGCTGTGCAACCTGCTTGAAAAAGGCTACTTCTACCTCAGTGAAGAATGAGATTGAGTCAGTCTTTCTGTACTGAATAAAATATCAGTCCTAATCCCGGCTCATAAGAGTAGCATTCTCAACCAATAAACCAGCAGAATGCTACTCCCTCACTCTTGATGGGGTTGATATTGACTCTATCCCTGGCAATCTCTATCGGTCTGTTATTCCAGCCCCACTTCTTGCTATAAAAAACCTGTTGCCAAGCGCAAAAAACTCTGGTTTTCAAGGAAAATCAGAGTGTCAAACCAGTGAAACAAATCCCCTTTACCCTACATCTACTTATACAAAGCAACAGCCTAGGCTAAGTTACTGAAAGAGGAAACTATGTCAGAACAACAGGTGACAGGAACCGTTAAATGGTTCAACGATGAAAAGGGCTTTGGTTTTCTAACCCAGGAAAACGCCGCCGATGTGTTCGTCCACTACCGCGCCATTCAAGGCAGCGGCCGCCGCACTCTGAAAGAGGGTGAGAAGGTCAGCTTCAGCGTGACTGAAGGCCAAAAGGGGCTGCAGGCAGAAAACGTAGTGCGGTTAAAATAGCTGACGGATAAAGTAAAGGGACGGCAGATGCCGTCCCTCTTGTTAGGCGATATCGCCATCAAGGTGCGAGACGATTGATCTCCCACCCGTCATCTGTGCGGCTGTAGAGGAATCTGTCATGCAGCCTGTGCTCACCGCCCTGCCAGAATTCCACACTGGAAGGCACTATGCGGTAGCCGCCCCAAAACTTGGGCAAGGGGACTTCGCCCTTGGCAAACTTGGCCTTCATCTCGGCAAACTTACTCTCGAGTGCCTGACGGGCGCTAAGCTTGCTCGACTGTTTCGAGACCCAGGCCGCTATCTGGCTGTCTTTCGGACGGCTGACAAAGTACTTGAATACCTCTGTAGCAGACAGGGCTTCGGCTACCCCTGTCACGGCCACCTGGCGCTCCAGCGGATGCCAGGGAAACAGTAAACTAACCTTGGCATTGACGGCAATCTGCTGCGCCTTACGGCTTTCCAGATTGGTAAAAAATACAAATCCTTGCTGATCAAAACGCTTCAGCAAGACTATCCGCTGAAACGGTTGGCCGGTTTCATCCACTGTGGCCACCACCATGGCGGTAGGATCTGTCAAAGGTGCATCCTTGGCCTGCGCCATCCAGCGCTCAAACTGCGCCATGGGCTCGGTGGCCAGATCGGCGCGCCTGAGGCCGCCCCGGGTGTATTCACGGCGAATATCACTCAAATCTGTCATTGTCTATCCTTGTCCCTGAACCGGGCGTAATGCCCCAGCGAAAGAAAAGCCAACGGCAAGCGTTGGCTTAACGTGAAGCGGCTTACTTGACTTTGCCCTGGCACAAGGCCCAGACATGCAGCATTTCCAGGCCCAGAGTCGCGCCCGCCAGCGCGGTAATGTCGGCGCTATCGTAAGCAGGTGCCACTTCAACCACATCCATACCCACTATGTTGAGGCCCTTGAGACCACGGATAATCTTCAGCGCCTTGTCACTGGTGAGACCACCGCATACCGGAGTACCGGTTCCCGGCGCGAAGGCAGGATCCAGGCAATCGATATCGAAAGTCACATACAAAGGCATATCGCCAACCCGAGCCTTGATCTGCGCCACGATTTCATCGGCGGTCATATCATTGGCCATGGCGGCATCAATCACCTGAAAACCGTGGCCTTCTTTGGTGTATTCGGTGCGGATCCCCACCTGCACAGAATGGGCCGGATCGATCAAGCCTTCGTTAGGGGCGTGATAGAACATGGTGCCATGGTCAAACTTACTGCCTTCACTGTAAGTGTCGGTGTGGGCATCGAAGTGCAGCAGCGCCATCTTGCCAAACTGTTTGTGGTGCGCACGAAGCAACGGCAGGGTTACAAAGTGATCACCGCCAAAGCTCAGCAGTGTCTTACCGGAGGCCAGAACTTTGCTGGCAAAGTTTTCGGTGCGCTCGGTAAAATCGGCGGCATCACCACAATTAAATACCAGATCGCCGGCGTCCACTATCTTGATATATTCGCTGAGGCTGAAATCCCAAGGCCAACGCTTCTCTTCCCAGGCCAGATTGGTCGAGGCATTGCGGATAGCTCCGGGCCCCATACGGCCACCGCTGCGGCCGGTAACGGCCATATCGAAAGGCAAACCTATTACCACCACATCCGCATCGCTTTCTAGCGGTTTGAAATCCAGTGGCTGACGCAAATAACCAAACGCATTTGAATAAAGCGAGTAATCAGGTTTATCTGCTAAAGTGGTCATAAATACTCCAAAACTTGGCTAATGCCGATATTTACATGGACTCAGGGATCAGCACTTCGTGGCACATCTGCTGATAATGACTGAAGCTGACATTATAACCCTGCTCCAGGGACAAAGAGCAACTTCCCAAACATAAATGTTCCGGGTAACCACGGGTATCCAACTGGGCGTTGAAGCCGATGACATCCCAGCTGCCGGGATTGAGAATAGCCAGCAAACGGGCGAAGATATCTATCGGTTGTGCGGCGAGATCCAGATTGGTCTCGAAGCTGACATAAGAGCTGCTTTCCTGGGGCGTGATATGAATAGTCATATACTCTTTGCCGCGAATGCCGTTGATGGAATAACCAAAGGGCTCAAACAGAAAGTCATCAAACTGGAATCCGGGCAGCATCTCTTCCAGTGCCAGCAGTTGCCTAACCCCTTCGCAGCTTTGGTTATCGGAGCGCAAGTAGTCAGCCGCTTCACCACGAATGTGATACATCAACAGCTCACTGGTGGCATCACTGCTCTCGGCGCTGAAAGCCTTGTCGCTGCAAAACAGATAATGGTGATGAGAATCCAGATGGCCGATACGATACGCCACGCCGGACAGCTTCTCTCTCAACGCCTGTAAGTCCTGCTCAAAAGAGCTGGCCTGCAGGTGCGACAGATATTCGTTTTTGCGCTGAAAAGTCGCAAAGGCTATCGCCTCTTCACCGAGGGAGTCGATAAAATGCAGAGTCGAGCGCGCCAGAGTGGTGGTACCACAGGTCAACATTAAAAATCTGTCGTCCCAAACAAACAGGCTCGACTCGCTGAGCAGATAGGCATCGCAATAATCATTGCTGACGGAAGAGAGGATTTCTGCATTGGCCTTGGCCACCATCTCTTCCCAGAAGGGCTTTCCCAGTGAGCGCAGCGAAGGCGTAGCCGGCGTCACTATCACTTCAATTTTTTTTTCTGAACCTTCAAAAAACATCTTTTATCTCTACTTGTTGCAGGCCCCGAAGGGCCTGCTGAATGCACCGACCTTATGAAAAATCTTCCAGATAGGTATAACCCTTAAGACCCAATTGCAGCTCTTCAAGGATCGAGGTGCGTTCGTCTTCGGCAATATGCTGATTCACCAGCTCTTCGTAGGTGCGCATAAAGGATACGGCATCCAGGTTCACATAGCGCAGCACATCGGCCACTGTATCACCGGACAACACAGACTCTATGTTTGCCAGGCCGCTTTCATCGAGACGCACCACAGCCGAGTTGGTATCACCGAACAGGTTGTGCATATCACCGAGGATCTCCTGATAAGCCCCCACCAGGAAGAAACCGATAAGATACGGGCTCTCGGCACTCCAGGCAGGAACCGGCAGTGTGGTTTCAATCCCCTGCCCGTCCACATACTGATCCACCATACCGTCCGAGTCACAGGTGATATCCAGCATCACGGCGCGGCGCTCAGGTGCGGTATCCAGCCCGGTTAGCGGCAACACAGGGAACACCTGATCTATGCCCCAGGCATCAGGCAGCGACTGGAACAGCGAGAAGTTAACGAAGAACTTGTCAGCCAATTTCTCATTGAGTTCATCAATGATGGGTCTGTGATAACGGTTCTTGTTGTTCATCAATCCCTGCAGCTCGTGACAGACACGCAGGTTGGTCTGCTCCGCCCAGGCGCGCTCTTCCAGGCTAAGTTGCCCCAGAGCAAACAGAGCGTGAGCTTCGGCCAGATCCGATTGGGTATCGTGGAAAATCTCAATCAAGGCGCGGGAATCGGCGCGGCCGCGGATATCGCTCCAGGACTGCCACATATTGTGCAGCAGCTGTGGGGCATCCTCTGCCGGTGGCTGGATATTCTCAGGAGAATAGGCCTCGGTACCGATAACATCCGTGATAAGCACGGCGTGGTGCGCCGTCAGGAAGCGGCCGGACTCAGAGATAATTCTCGGCACCGGCTGCTCGTACTCGGCGCAGACATCACTCAGAGCGCTGACGATATTGTTGGCGTATTCGCTCAGGCCGTAGTTCATTGAGTTATTGCTTTGGCTGCGGGTACCGTCATAATCCACCGCCAGGCCGCCGCCCACGTCGAAACAGTTGACCTTGGCCCCCAGTTTTCTCAGCTCACAATAGAAGCGCGCCGCCTCACCCACACCATGGCGAATATCGCGAATATTGGCGATTTGTGAACCCAGGTGGAAGTGCAGCAACTGCAGCGAATCCAGCATGTCGGCACTCTTGAGCTCGTTGACCACCCGCAGCACCTGCGCAGCAGACAGACCAAACTTGGACTTTTCACCGCCACTGGCCTGCCACTTACCCTTGCCCTGGAACGCCAGACGTGCGCGCAGCCCCAGACGCGGAGTAACCCCAAGCTCGCGGGATTCCTGTAGAACCATCTTGAGCTCGGACATCTTCTCCAGCACTATGTAGACCTTGTGGCCCAGCTTTTCGCCTATCAGTGCCAGGCGGATATATTCTTTATCCTTGTAGCCGTTACAGACTATGACTGAGCTGGCCTTTTGCGCCATGGCCAGTACCGCCATCAGCTCAGGCTTACTGCCGGCTTCAAGCCCAAGTTGCGGAGCTTCTTTGCTGACCTGGCTGGCGAGGATTTCCTCAACCACTGTCTGCTGCTGGTTCACCTTGATGGGATAAACCAGCAGATAATCTTCGCTGTACTCGTACTTTTGAATCGCCTGATTAAAGGCTTGGCACAAGCTATCGACCCTGTGGTGCAAAATCTGCGGAAAACGGACCAGCACAGGGAGGTTAACACCGGCCTTCACCATGTCTTTGGCCAGTTCGTTCAAGCCGATTTTGCTGTCCGGATTCAAAGGGTTCGGTGACACTGTCACCTCACCCTGATCGCTTATTCCGTAAAATCCCTGGCTCCAGTATGCGACATTGTAGCCGACGCGGGCATCGTCAATAGACCAATCACTCATGTTCGTTAGCCTGTTATCAAAAAATGGGTTATGCGGTAACCGTCATCGCTGACGCGACCGCCTGTTCGACAAACGCCGGCAGCGCAAAGCTTGCCTGATGGATAGCCGGCGTGTAATAACGGGTGGTAATACCGGCCCGTTCAAAACGCTCTTCGAGAGTCGCCAGGCTATGCTGACGCGCCTCAAGATCATCGGTTGCCCAGGCAAAGGCCATGCTGCCACCCACATAGGTAGGCACGGCCGCCATATAGAACCGACACTCTTTCACATAAGAGCTCATGCGTCTGACGGTATTTTGCACTTCATCCAGCTGCATAAAAGGCACGCCGTTCTGAGCGACAAAAATCCCATTTTCATTGAGACAACGCTTACAGCCCTCGTAAAAGTCGGAACTGAACAGCACCTCTCCCGGACCAAGGGGATCTGTGCAGTCAGAGATAATCACATCAAATTTTTGCTGTGATTGCCTAACATAATCCATCCCGTCGCTGATCACCAAGTTGACTCTGGGGTCATCATAGGCGCCTTGGGAATGGTTTGGAAAATAGCTTTTACACATTTCCACTACGGCGGCATCAATCTCCACCATGGTAATGGATTCAATCTGTTTATGTTTGACCACTTCCCGCAGCATGCCGCCGTCACCGCCGCCTATAATAAGCACCCGCTTGACGTCGCCGTGGGCCAGAATAGGCACATGGGTCAACATTTCGTGATAGACAAACTCATCTTTCTCTGTGGTCTGGATGGCGCCATTGAGCGCCATGACCCGTCCCATAGCAGCATTTTCAAAAATGCTCAGGTGCCACTGTTCGGTCTTTTGCTCGAACAGCACCTTTTCCACCTCAAAATACTGCCCGTATGCCGGATGCAGTGTCTCGTAGTAAATATTCTTGGCTTGCATTTAACCTAAAACTCTTGGTGTTGAATGTAAGGGTGGACAAATAACCCGTCCTCGGCAATTCCAAAACGAATGCCGAGTGAATGTATCGTCGTAGATGGACGACGGGCTCAGTTGGGACTATTGGCCTGTTCGCGGCCGGAATTGATGCGGATTAACGTGAGATGTTTCAAGCCGGTATTGTCATAGCTGACAATGGTTGAAAACCTGTGTTGTGGCACTTGGCGAACCAGTGCGGCAAATGAATGGCTGTGCATTAGCTAAAACCCTCTTAACCCCGTGTAAATGGTGCTTTGTTCATTTACACGGTTAATGACTCGTGAACCATAATAACCCTGTTACTCACGTTTGCCTGTCAGGACTGAATGTACCTTCAAAACGGCGCAATTAAACCTTGCTGTGCCCCATAATGCAAGCACGAATCACAGTTTATCCAAGGCTTTGAAATATAAACTACAGTTGCGATATTCACCCATGCCATTTAAGCGAGTTTTTTTCGATTTATATCAATAAATTGAGCTTTGAAAGCTGATTTTATCTGTTCAAGATTTTTTAAATACTCAGACTCTCCATTTTGATCGCCAGATACCGCTTCGGGCACTGAGTTTGATTCAATGCAGCCCCCTTGGGGAACACGAGGGTGAAAACTCACCCTCAAACAAAGGTTTGTTATCGTGAAGCCTGGCGATTCAAGCAAAAATCGCAGCAGCTAAAAACGCCACCCAATTTAGCGAATTAATCAAAGGTCATTTCCGGCGCTGATTCACCGCAATGCAGTCAGCCCACCGTCTTGGCGCGGATCTCCTCAATAGTCACCCCAGGCGCGCGCTCCAGCAGATGAAAGCCACCAACCATGATTGGCGGCCTGGGCCGTGGTACCGAAAAAGCCCAGGAGGTACAGTAGACGCCGAGTGTCAGGCTGTAAAACAGTGCCCGAAAACGTTTGGGGTTATATTTATCCGCCCACCAGGCGATGATAAACAACAGCCCGAGATACAAGAGTGCCAGCAGGCTGACAGACCAAATAGAGAACATAGGCAAAGGTTTTTATTTTCAGCTTAACCAGTTGTGCTGCAAAAAGCAGCGCTAACTTTAGTCTTATTCAAACTTAGGGAAGTCTGACTTCAACAGGCCCCGGCATGCCTTCAGTCAGATGCCTTGAGCGCCAATTGCTGTGCAAGCCACACCCTACAAAAGAGAAGGCCACGAGGACTTATTCGCACCTCCCTAACAAAAGGCACGGGCATAGGTGAGCGCAATCCGTTATAATCCGCCGCAGCTGAAAAAAGTTAATCAGGTTCAAAAACAGATGGCAGAAATAGGTCAAAGTTGCACCCTGGAAGTGGTCAAACAGGTTGATTTCGGGGTTTACCTCAACGCTCATGAGTTGGGACAGGTGTTATTACCCAATAAAGTGGTGCCCAAGGGTTGTCAGGTGGGCGACAAGGTGGAGGTATTCCTCTATCTGGACTCCAACGACATGCCTATCGCAACCACTAAAAAGCCCCTGGCTCAGGTGGGTGAGTTTGCTTATCTCAAGGTGGTTTCCATTGGTCGGGTCGGTGCCTTCCTCGATTGGGGACTGGAAAAAGATCTGCTGCTGCCCTTCGGTGAGCAGCATAAGCAGGCCGAAGAGGGCCGCAGTTACCTGGTCTATGTTCACCGTAACCGCGCCGACGAGCGGATTGTCGCTTCGTCCAAAATCGATAAGTTTGTCGATAAGAGCCCGGCTTGGTACAAGAATGGTCAACAGGTTGACCTTATCATTGCAGGTACTACAGATCTCGGCTATAAGGCGATAGTCAACAACAAGCATTGGGGCGTCATCTATCAAAATGAGGTGTTCCGTAAGCTGAAGTTTGGCCAAAAGCTCAAGGGTTATATCAAACAGGTGCGTCACGACAACAAACTGGATCTGACCCTGCAAAAGGCCGACCGTCAGGAGTTGGATCAGCAATCACAGCGGATTATGAAGAAACTAACTCAGGCCGGCGGTTTCCTGCCCTACAGCGACAAGACCTCGCCCGAGGTGATCTACGCAGAGCTTGGCATGAGCAAGAAAGCCTTCAAGAAAGCCATCGGCGGCCTGTTCAAGGCCGGAAAACTGCGCATCGAAGATGACGGTATCCACGCCAATAATTGAACAAAGAACTGAACCAAGAATTGAGCAAAAATAACGCGCCTGCTCTATTTAGGGCAGGCGCAGCCGAGGAAAACCGCGACATCGGCTCAAGGCTCTGATATAACTCAAAAACACTGAGTAAAATGTCGGTCAGTTGGCCGACATCTGCCTTGAATGGAACTGTCAATTATGTTGCAACTCAATGCCATCGAAGCCAGAGTGATTGGCTGCCTGCTGGAAAAAGAAGTCACCACTCCGGATCTCTATCCCCTGTCTCTCAATTCACTGACCCAAGCCTGCAATCAAAAAACCAGCCGCGATCCCGTGATGGAACTGAGCGAGTCTGAAGTGCAGCAAGCCTTGGACAGCCTGAGTAAAAAACGTCTACTGAGTGAGCAATCCGGCTTTGGCAGCCGGGTCATTAAATACCGCCACAGATTCTGTAACACAGAATTTGGCGAGCTGCAGTTTTCCCCCGCAGAGCTGGCAATAGTGTGTTTGTTGCTGCTGCGCGGCGCTCAAACCGCAGGTGAACTCAGAAGCCGGGCTCAACGGCTGTTTGAATTTGACGGCCTGCCACAAGTGGAGCAAACCCTGCTGGCGCTGAAAGACAAAGGCTTTATCCGCCAACTGCCCAGGGAGCCGGGAAAACGTGAGATACGCTTTGCCGAGAACTTCACAGAAAATGATGGTGTATCTGAAGGTTACGGCGGCGCAGATACCACTCAGATTGCCAATCAAGCTACAGCTCACCATGAAGGTGAACGCGAAAGAGAGTGCGAAAGAGAGTGCGAAAGTGAGCCTGAAACGGCAAGCCAGAGCCGGATAGCCTTGCTTGAACAAGAACTGGCGACAATGAAGCAAGAGCTGGCTTTACTAAAACAGGCATTGGCCGAGCTTAAGACGCAACTGGCACAATAAGCCTTCAAAGACGACAGCTACTGCTTGAAATAGCGGCCAGGCGTGGCCTGCCTGGCCTCATGGTGTTAGGCTGACGTCTTATCGGCAACCCAGTGTTTGCCCCGGTCGCCGCAAGGACTCCTTATTTGGAGCAAAACAAGGAACCACATGACAACTGCAACTCACAGCACTCATCCCGGAGGGCTGAAAAACGCCCTGCAACTCGCGGGATTTGAACTCTATAAACTCATTTTCCACCGCCGTGGCACCCTGGCGATGATAGCTTTCGCCCTGGTGTGGCTGCTGATCCTTGCCTATCCGGTCCGAAGTGCCGCCAGCTTTCTGCTGAACCCGGACTTCAAGCATTTTGTTACCGGCGCCTTCGGTGAAGGCACTCTGGATCAACTGTTTGCCTGGCCGGTTGCCGAGCAAGCCGTCTATTGGGTCATCAGTCTCTACCTGTTCCCCATGTTCAGTATTCTTATCTGCGGCGATCAGTTCGCCTCGGACAAAAACCGCGGCACACTACGCTTTCTCTGCCTGCGTTCGGGCCGCGATGCCCTCTTCTTCGGCCGCTTCCTCGGCATGATGTTGATCCAATTGCTGTTGGTTGCCATCACAGTCATAGCAACCGTAGTTTTGGCCATGAGCCGGGATATGGCGTTGGTGCTACCCGCGCTGACTTCCGGCTTGATGATGACACTCAATCTGGTATTGATCCTGCTGCCCTACACCGCCCTGATGGCGCTGTTCTCACTCTGGGCCAGCTCCGCCAGACTGGCCAGCGTATTTGCGGTGCTTTTCTTTGCCGCCATGATGATAGTAATGGCGGTTATCAATGCTCAGCTGCCCATGCTCTCTTTCATCGGTTATCTGGTGCCCGGCGCACAGATAGATGCCATGCTCAATGCCCAGCCGCTAACAGCGCTGTCAAGTGCCTGGTTGCCACTGCTGCAAACCATTGGATTATTAGCGATAGGCCGCACCATGATGCAGCGAGGTGATCTATGAGTCTTATCAACTGTAAAGGCCTGAGCAAACTCTACGGCAGCAAGCGGGCATTGGATAGCGTCGACTTGCAACTGGAGCCCGGTAGTCCCATCGCCCTGGTCGGCCCAAACGGTGCCGGCAAGACCACATTGATGAGCCTGCTGCTGGGTTATATACGTCCAAGTAGTGGTGAAATCACTGTGATGGGACAGCGCCCGGGCAGCACCGGACTTTTGGGACAGGTCTCGGCCCTGCCCCAGGACGCCGCCCTGGATCCCGGCTTCAGCCTGCTGACTCAATTCAGCCTGTTTGCCCGCATGCAGGGTATGGGCGCCGAAGCCGCCAAGGCTGAATCCCTGCGGGTATTGGCGCTGGTAGGCCTTGAGGAGGTCGCCAATCAAAAAACCAACTCTCTAAGTCATGGTATGGGAAAACGCGCCGCGATTGCTCAGGCGCTGATAGGCAACCCCAAGCTGGTACTGCTGGATGAACCCACGGCCGGACTGGATCCCGCCAACGCCCGCAAAATTCGTGAGTTGGTAGAATCCCTGAGCGCAGATACCACCTTTATTATCAGCTCCCACAATCTGGATGAACTGGAAAAGCTTTGTGACAGAGTGCTGTATCTGGACAAAGGTAAACTGGGCCAGTCTGTCACCATGCAGCAAAGCAGCGCCGAAGCCTATCTGACGCTGCAGATGCAACACTGTGATCAGGAAAAACTGCTGGAAGCACTCTACGCCCTCGAAGGCGTTTACGAGATCTCGGCCAAGGGCAAACAAAACTACCTTATCCGTTACCAACCGGAGAAGGACACCTTGGATATTGAACTGCTGCAGCTACTTAAGCAAAATGGCTGGCAATATCGCAGCCTGATGCGAGGCCGCACACTGGAAGATACCTTGTTCGACGGCGTAGCCTGACGCCTTTGAACTTAGAAGCTCTCTTTGATAAACAACAACCCAGCGTAAGCTGGGTTGTTGTTTTAGTGGTCTTACAAAATAGCAGCCTCTGGCACAACGCTTTACACGCTAGATCCCCACATCTGCCACGGCACTTTCTCTCTTCCGCAGAAGAACTGCTCAGGGAAGGAAACAACAGCCTGCCAAAGCTACCGGCGTCACTATGACTATCAGAAGTTCATCGTCAAAGTCGAGAGTGAGAAATTGATTGCGACATCACCCCCAGAGCTTATCGTCCGCTTGGATCTTGTACAGACTCTCGGCTCTGGAGACCAACAACTGGGCAAACTTGGCCTGGGTTGGGTCTTTGGTTGCACCGGATTGCACTAAGTTTTCGGCCTTAAGTTGCCAGGTTAGCGAAAAGTGACGCAAGGCTTCACGAGCAGTGGCCGCTACGCTCACATCAACATAGTCGGAAGGCAAGTCACCGGACATCACCCAATAGGTCTTGTGGCTGGGCTGTTTGGATTCGATTTTCCACATGGCTACATAAGGCGCCAGATAGCGGCTTTCGGCCGGTAGCACTTTGCTTGGGATCACCCCTTTCTCTGCAAGAAATTTATTGGCTTTCTGGAACTGTTCACGCACCCACGCCTGGCGCAAGGCTTCCTGCTGTTCGGCATTGGGCGGTGTACTTGTCTGTTCAGTCATAAACTTTCCTTTCTTCTTGTTTGTTTTTATTGTGTTTTTATATTCTGTATCTGTTCAACTAAGCCTCTGGCCGACTTTTTCAGTACCACTCCATAATGAGACGACTATGGGTGGCGGACTTCAATCTTCAACCAACTTTACGTTAACGTAAGGCGGAAAGCAAAATTGCCAGATAGATCACAATTATTCTGCTCATCAGCTTTGTTGAGAGTATCGCTAAATGCTATGGTTCTGCAATAAATATAACAAGCGGTCGGCGGCCGCTAAGCGCCGCCCCAATAAGCACAGCGGAGAACAGACGTGGCTGTATTTAATCATGTATCATTCGACGAACATGAACAGGTAGTATTCTGTCATGACAAGGAAAGTGGCCTGCGTGCCATCATCGCCATCCACAACACCAACCTGGGTCCAGCCGTAGGCGGTTGCCGTATGTGGAACTACCAATCAGATGATGAAGCCCTCACTGACGTGTTGCGCCTCTCCCGCGGTATGACTTACAAGAATGCCCTGGCCGGATTGGCCATGGGTGGCGGTAAGTCAGTTATCATAGCCGATCCCAAAACAGAAAATCGTGAGCAACTGTTCCGCGCCTTTGGCCGCTTTGTTCACAGCCTGGGTGGCCGCTACTACTCGGCTGAAGATGTGGGTACCACCCCTGCCGACATCATGATTGCCCATGATGAAACCCCTTATGTGCTTGGCCTGGAAGGTATGAGCGGCGATCCCTCCCCTTTTACCGCCATGGGAACTTACCTGGGTATCAAGGCCGCCGTTAAGCACAAGCTGGACAAAGATAGCCTCAAGGGCCTCAAGATAGCCGTTCAGGGCGTAGGCCATGTGGGCTATTATCTGTGCAAGCACCTGCATGAAGAAGGCGCCGAACTGTTTGTAACCGATATCCATCAGGCATCACTGGACAAGGTAGCCACCGACTTTGGTGCTGCAGTGGTTGCCCCTCAGGACATCTATGCTCTGGACGTAGATGTCTATGCCCCTTGCGCCCTGGGAGCCACACTTAACGACACCACACTGCCACAACTGAAAGCCGGCATAGTCGCAGGCTGTGCCAATAACCAGCTGGCTGAGCCCCGCCACGGCGAGCAGCTCAAGCAAATGGGCATCCTCTACGCTCCAGACTATGTAATCAACGCCGGTGGTATCATCAACGTGTCTTTCGAAAAAGACTATGATGCCGCCAAGTCTACCGCCAAGGTTGAAGAGATTTACAACACCCTGCTGTCCATCTTCAAGCAGGCCGATGAGCAGAACCGCACCACGGCTGAAGTAGCCGATGAGATGGCCCGTGCCATCATCAATGGTACCCAAGCCTAAGCTCAGTCATATTCCATAAAAGGGCCTTCAGGCCCTTTTTTATTACTGAAAAAATTTTCCCCTTGTCGGCAAAGAGATAGGCGCCGGAAACAGAAAATTCATTTTCCCAGACTGGCGAGCGTCATCTGCCTCTGCTTGACTTAACACTCGTCATCTCGAATGTCAGGGAGTCAGTGATGCTCAGATTCGGCTATGAAGTGGAACAGCAAAAGGTTGAATTACAGGCCAGTAACTGGAATGGATTTGAGCGTTTGTTTGTCGACGGTAAAATGGTATCCAGCAAATTCAATCTGGGACTAAAGAGCGAACACAGCTTTGAATTACGTAATGGCGCACGTTGCCGGATGCAACTTCTGGTTGACCCCACCACAGAGCTGACTATCTGCCGCATCTACAAGTGTAACCGCCTGCTGGCGAGCCTCAAACAGGGAAAACAACAGCCAAACAACTCACATATGCAACACTGGTTGCTACTGGGGGGATTGGTGTGCGTACTATTAGTCTATCTTTGATTCGGTGATCGCGCATTTAACCATAGGGTTAACGCTTGTCGGTATGATTTATCTTGTTGAGCAGCATGAGCAGCTGCGCTCTTTCCGGCTCATCCAAGGCCGCCATAAACTTCTCGTTGACCCGCTCGGCCTCGCGAATCAAGTCCTGCTCCATCGCCTTGGCCTGATCGGTCAGGAAAATTTGAAACGCACGCCGGTTGTCTTCTTCCTGATGGCGATAGATTAAGCCTTGTACCTGCAGTTGATCCAACAGGCGTGTCATGGTGTAGTTGGCCACATCACAGCGACGTGACAACTCGGTTTGGCTGATCCCTTCCTCTTGCCAGAGCGCAAACAAAACAGGCCAGAGTTTAATATCCAGCTGATAACGCTTCAGGCGGCTATCCAGATCATGTTGCAGTTCCACGTTCAGATGGGATACCAGATAACCGAGACTCTCTTTGCGGTTCAAGCAACACCTCCTGTACTTCAGGGCTTGTCTGTTCGCTAGCGGCAGGGGCTAGCGCTTTATGCAACAAAATCGCTTATTCTGTTTCATTGCCGCCGGGCCATGCCGCTGCCGAGTTTAACTATACCACTGCGCAAATTGATTGACCTACACAGGGAGCATGAAAAGCGGCATATGACCTCTCAAGCGGAATAAAACCGCATTGACTTGCCCAAATATACGGCTTTATGACTCCCCTATGGGTACACGATTGCCAGCCGACAATCCGCCTTAAACTTGAGTGGCTAACCCGATTCTGAGTCAATCAAACTTCTATACCAATGGTATTAATACTACCACCTGCTGGATATTTCACTAACACAAGAAAGGAGAATAATGGGGCATTTACAGTCAGGCTACTGTAAATAAAGGTTTTATATCTGCCTGAATGGCAAAGCGATTCCGTTAATTTTTAACTCAGTAAATAGGTTTCGGCAAAGCGATAGAAACAGGCCCGCCCAAGCCTGGCCTTGAGACCACGAGGCAAGCTTACCAATAGCCCGGATTCGGCGCACTCAAAGGCATTAAGCCCCTGCACCTCAAACTCATTACCCTGGGAGCAAACCAGGGTAAAACGGCTACTCTCGGCCTCGATATCCAGCTGCTTGTAATCAACTATGATGAGCGGTGTATCGGCCACCGCTACCCTCAAACGCTCTGCCGGGGTGAGCAACAGATGTTCACCCTCGATGCAGTGCAAAATACTGCTGAAGAGCCTGGCAAACTTGGCCGGCAGCGGTGAGTTGAGATAATACCAATCGCCTTTAACATCTATCTCAAACAGGGCTTGCTGCTGACATAAGTCAGGCCTTGCCCCCAGCCCTTTCAGGGCCTCACTCACCTTGTCTGCCGACTGTTTCATCCTGGCTTCCTATTTTGGGTTCCCTATTCATGGGCTCCACACTTTTGGAGCCCTATTCTTGGCGCTCTCAGGCTTACGCCTGAGTCAGTTCCAGCAAGGCTTCGATGGGGTGCTTGGGCCTGAAGCCGCCAAAGCGTTTGACCTGGCTGCGACAGGAATAACCGGACACCAGTATCTGCTCCTTTGGCAACGACTTTATCGCCTCGTCCCAGGACATCTCATACAAAGCCTTGGAACGTGGCAGGTTTTCCAACTCATGGCCATAGGTGCCGGCCATGCCGCAACAACCCAGATTCACGGTTCCCAACTTGGCACCAAAACGGGCAAAGATGGTTTGCCATTCTTTGGCAGTGCCGGGACGGGCACTGGATTCGGTGCAGTGGCTGAACCAGGTGAACTCACGCCCGCTTGCAGGCAGTTGCGGTAACTGTTCGAGCATAGTACTGAGCCACTCGCTGGCAAGCTGGACATTGAACTGGCCGCGCTTGGCGCCGAGCGCTTCACGGTATTCGTCGCGATAAACCAACACTAGCGCCGGATCTACCCCCACCATGGGCATGCCAAGGGCATGCACCTGATTGAGAAAATCGGCGGCGGTCTGTGCCGTCTTGGCAAACTGCTCCAGAAATCCTTTGATATGAGCCGGTTTACCGTTGGGCTTGAACGGCAGCAATACCGGCTTGAGCCCAAGCGCTTCAATCAGGCGAATAAAGCGATAAACCAGTTCAGCATCGTAAAAGCTGTTAAAAGGGTCCTGCACCACCAACACATAATTTTGTCGCTCAGCGGCGGGGATAGCACTCAAGGCGTTGAGATCATAACCACGGCTGGGGTGAGCATCGAGGCGCTGTTTCAGCGTAGGTACAGACAGCGCAGGCGCATCCACATACCCCAGAGCCTTTTTAATCACCCACTTGGATAGAGGGTTCTGCGCCGCAAAGTTACTCAGCCGGGGCGCCTTGGCCATCAGCTGCACCGAATCCTCGACACCGGCCACCAGGTAATCCTTGGCGGGACGCTGATAACGGCGGTAATAGATACTGAAAAACTGTGCCCGAAATTTGGGGACATCCACCTTCACCGGACACTGGCCGGAGCACGCCTTACAAGCGAGACAGCCCTTGAGCGACTCCATCACCTCATGTGAATAATCGTATTCTTTCTTGGCATTGAGGCTGTTTTGCAGCCGCTGCAGCAAGCCCATGGGTTTGGACTTGGCCAGCTCATTGACATCGACGCCTTCGGATTCCAGCAGTCGCAGCCACTCGCGCATTAACCCGGCGCGGCCCTTGGGCGAATGGATCCTGTCTCCTGTCACCTTGAACGACGGGCACATAGGCGAAAAGCGGCTGTAGTTAAAACACAGGCCATTGCCGTTACAGTTCATCACATCCGGGAAGGCATCGCGGACACTGACAGGTATTTGCCTATCGAAACTGCCGCGCTTGGTACTGTCGACATTGTAGATAAGCTGTTGGCCTTTGGGCGCCACCAGTTTACCCGGGTTGAGTTTATTCTGGGGGTCGAACAGCGTCTTAACTTCTTCAAGCTCACTCCAAAGCTGCTCGCCAAATACCTGAGGGCCATACTCACCACGCACCCCCTTACCGTGCTCGCCCCACATTAGGCCACCGTATTTCTGCGTCAGTGCCGCCACTTGATCCGAGACGGTGCGCAACAAGGCTTCATCTTTAGGATCGCACATATCCAGCGCCGGACGCACATGCAGCACCCCGGCATCCACATGGCCGAACATGCCGTATTGCAGTTGATGGCTATCCAACAGCGCACGGAACTCCATGATATAGTCGGCGAGCTTTTCCGGTGGTACGGCGGTATCTTCGGCGAAGGCTATAGGTTTGCGGCGACCTTTGGTGGCCCCGAGCAGCCCCACCGCCTTCTTGCGCATGGCATAAATCTTATTGATGGAACCGGCATCCCGGGTGAGCTGATACCCAAGCACCCCTTTCTCACCGGCGGCAATCTGTGCATCCAGCGCCGCGGCCAGACGCTCAGCCCGCTCATCTACCTGGGCTTGTTCTCCGGCAAACTCCACCATGTTAAGACCATCGATTATTTTGCCGGGCACTTCCTGGATAAGCTCGGATACCGAGTGCCAGATAATGTCTTCCCGCGCCAGATTCAGCACCTTGGAATCGACGGTTTCCACCACGGTGGCATTGGCGAGCACCAAGTCGGGGGCATGGCGCAGCGCAGATTCAAAAGAGTCATATTTGATGTTGATCATAAGGCGGCTGGCCGGCAAAGGGGTGATATCCAGTTTGGCCTCAGTCACCACCGCCAGCGTTCCCTCAGAGCCCGTGAGGATCCGCGACAGATTAAATTCACTCAGCTGTTGATCCCAGACGTTTTTCAGATCGTAACCGGTCAAAAAACGGTTCAGTTTTGGAAAGCGCTGTTCAATCAGCTCTCGCTGCTCACGGCAGCGACGGGCCACCTCGGTAATCAACTTGTTGCCGAGCGGGTTGTCAGTCACCTTCTCACCCGATTCCAGTGCCTCGCGGCTCACCGGATCCGTGTGCAGCACACTGCCATCCACCAACACACTGGTAAGCTCCAGCACATGATCCGAGGTCTTGCCATACACCAGCGAGCCGGCGCCGGAGGCATCGGTATTAATCATGCCGCCCAGGGTGGCACGGTTGGAGGTGGAAAGATCCGGGCTGAAGAAAAAGCCGTGCGGCCGCAACGCATCATTGAGCGCATCCTTGACCACACCGGCCTCGACTCTAACCCAGCCTTCCTCTGGATTAACTTCCAACACCCGGTTCATATGGCGCGAGAGATCCAGCACTATCCCATGAGTCAGCGCCTGACCATTGGTTCCGGTACCGCCGCCGCGGGCACTGAAGACCACCTTGGCAAAAGCTGCCTCACTGGCGAGCTGCAACGCCATGGCAATATCGGCGCTGTCTCTGGGGTAGAGCACCGCCTGTGGCAGAAACTGATAGACGGAGTTATCCGTCGCTTGCGCCAAGCGGGCACTGTAACGCCTGTCGATATCGCCGCGAAAACCGCGCTGATCCAGCGCATCCAGATATTCCAGATACAGGGGTTCCAGAGTTTGTTGGTGTGATAGTAAGGGTAACATCTTATGCTCGAATAAATTTTTTGTTATCGGGCCATTATAAACAAAAAAAAGCCGCTAAAAAGCGGCTTCCTTCATAAGAACTGTTTCTGACTTAGCCGTGGGCTTCAGCCAGGTACAGCCAGGTGTCAATCACTGTGTCTGGGTTCAGAGACACAGTGTCTATGCCCTGCTCCACCAACCAGGCGGCGAAGTCAGCATGATCCGAAGGACCCTGACCACAGATACCCACATAGGCACCCTTGGCCTTGGCAGACTTGATAGCCATCGCCAGCAGCGCCTTAACGGCTTCGTTACGCTCATCGAACAGGTGACTGATGATGCCGGAGTCGCGGTCCAGGCCCAGAGTCAGCTGAGTCAGGTCGTTGGAGCCGATGGAGAAACCATCAAACATCTCCAGGAACTGATCCGCTAGCAGGGCGTTGGATGGCAGTTCGCACATCATGATGACGCGTAGACCATCTTTACCACGCTCCAGACCTTGCTCTTTCAGCAATTCAATAACCTGACGGCCTTCTTCCAGAGTACGAACGAACGGGATCATGATCTCAACGTTCTTCAGCCCCATATCGTTACGAACCCGCTTAATGGCTTCACACTCGAGGGCGAAACAATCGCGGAACGACTCTGAGATGTAGCGGCTGGCGCCACGGAAGCCCAGCATTGGGTTCTCTTCCTCTGGCTCATATTTGTCACCGCCGATCAGGTTGGCGTATTCGTTTGACTTGAAGTCAGACATACGCACGATAGCCTTCTTGGGGTGGAATGCTGCAGCAATAGAAGAGATACCTTCCACCAGACGGGCAACATAGTATTCAACCGGAGATTCATAACCGGCGATCATCTCAGTGATCTCGGCTTTCAGCTCTTCGGTTTGCTGATCGAATTCCAGCAGAGCCTTGGGGTGAATGCCTATCATGCGGTTGATGATGAACTCGAGACGGGCCAGACCCACACCTTCATTAGGCAGACGGGCAAAGTCGAAGGCGCGGTCAGGGTTACCTACGTTCATCATTATCTTCATAGGCAGATCAGGCATGGAATCAACGCGGCTGGAAATCACATCAAACTCCAGCTTGCCTTGATAGATATAACCTGTATCACCTTCGGCGCAGGATACTGTTACTTCCTGACCGTTTTCAATTTTGTCGGTCACGTCGCCACAACCCACTACCGCAGGCACGCCCAGTTCACGGGCAATAATGGCAGCATGACAGGTACGGCCACCACGGTTGGTGACAATGGCGCTCGCGCGCTTCATGATAGGTTCCCAATCCGGGTCAGTCATATCGGTAACCAGTACATCGCCTGGCTGGATCTTGTCCATTTCGTCGATAGATTTGAGCACCTTGGCAACACCTGAGCCCACCTTGTGACCAATAGCACGACCTTCACAGATCACTTCGCCGCGGCTCTTGAGGTGATAACGCTCAATCAGTTGCACATCTTCACGGGAACGCACGGTTTCGGGGCGAGCCTGAACTATGTAGAGACGACCGTCGTTACCGTCTTTGGCCCATTCGATATCCATCGGACGGCCATAATGCTTTTCAATGATCATCGCCTGCTTGGCCAGTTCCATCACTTCTTCATCATTGATGGAGAAAGTCATGCGCTGTTCTTTGGCGACATCTTCAATTTTCACCTGCTTGCCGTGAGATGCATCATCTGAGTACACCATCTGGATCAGCTTGCTGCCGATATTACGACGAACAACAGCCTTGTGACCGGCAGTCAGGGTTGGCTTGTGTACATAGAACTCGTCCGGGTTAACCGCACCTTGCACTACCATTTCGCCCAAACCGAAGGAAGAAGTGATAAATACCACGTCCTTGTTGCCGGACTCGGTATCCATGGTAAACATCACACCGGAAGCCGCTTTATCGGAACGTACCATGCGCTGAACACCGGCAGACAGTGCCACACCGCGATGGTCGTAACCCTGATGCACACGATAGGAGATAGCGCGATCGTTGAACAGAGAGGCAAACACATGCTTGATGGCAACCAATACAGCTTCAAAGCCCTTCACGTTGAGGAAGGTTTCTTGCTGACCGGCAAATGAAGCGTCGGGCATATCTTCTGCGGTGGCAGAGGAACGCACGGCGAATGAAGCGTCTTGGGTTTCAGAGGCTAATTTTTCGTAAGCTTCTCGAATCGCTTGTTCGAGTTCTGGCTGAAATGGGGTTTCAATAACCCACTGTCTGATCTGTGCACCAACTTTAGCCAGTGCGTTGACATCATCTACATCCAATGTGTCAAGAATGTCATATATCTTCTGGTTTACTCCACTTTGCTCAAGAAACTCATTGAACGCGTGGGATGTGGTCGCAAAGCCGCCAGGTACTTGAACACCGGCATTGGCCAGATTACTGATCATTTCACCAAGGGAAGCGTTTTTACCGCCGACCTTGTTGACGTCACCCATGCCTAATTCCTGATACCAGAGTACGTATTGCTGCACAGTTCTATCTCCGCAAGTTTATTTCAGTGGCCCCTTCACACGAGGGCAGCGGCATTTTACACTCCGAGGCAACAAGCGTAAATCTATAATTTTATTTGTAATTTTATTACTACATGAGGTCGGCATGGCACGTAAAGTATTCTACATTTCTGATGGAACAGCAATCACGGCCGAAGTGTTTGGTCACGCAGTGCTTTCTCAATTTCCATTGGAATTTGATTCACTTACCATTCCTTTTGTGGAAAATACCGTTAAAGCAGAAGCCGTTAAAAAACAGATTAATGATAGTTTTATTACAACAGGGGAACGGCCTCTGGTGTTTCATTCCATCGTCAAACCGGAAATTCGCGACATCATTTATTCCAGTGAGGGCCTGGACTACGACTTCCTCAACACTTTCGTCGCCCCCTTGGAGCAACAATTAGGGGTCACCGCCAGCCCTTCACTGCATCGAACCCATGGAATGGCCAAAGCGGGTTATGATGCGCGTATCGACGCCATCAACTTTGCCATGGATAACGACGATGGCCAGACCATGAAGCATATGGACAAGGCCGACATTATCCTGCTGGGGGTTTCCCGCTGCGGCAAGACGCCATCCAGCCTCTATCTGTCGATGCAGTTCGGCATCAAGGCCGCCAACTACCCCTTTATTCAAGACGACATGGACAACCTCAAGCTGCCTGAAGTGCTAAAACGCAACAAATCCAAACTGTTTGGCCTGACCATTGAACCTGTACGCCTGCATGAGATACGTCAGAGCCGGATGGAAAACAGCCGCTATTCCTCTTTGCGCCAATGCCGCCTCGAAGTGAAAGAGGTGGAGATGATGTTTAAGAAAGAACGCATCCCTTATATAGACACCACCAACCAATCGGTCGAGGAAATTGCCACCAAGATCCTCGACGCCACAGGTCTTGAGCGCCATATGTTCTAAAAAACGCCCTAGCGGCAGACAAATGCTGCTCGAGTTGAAACTGAGTTACATATTGGCATTTTCTGGCTAACTACTTGTTACCACGGTGCGAATCCTGAATGATTCAAGTGGGTCTTGACACTTTTTCAAGGCCCACTTGGGCAATTATCGGACAATTGCCACTTTGCAGCTCGGCTCGATTGGTTATAATCCGACACAAGATAAGCGCAAAGCGCTCAAGAAATTTCCCCCGGTATCATGAATGACCATTAAAACAGACGAATTACGCACCTCTCTCTTATGTAAAGTGATCTCACCTGCCCAACTCGCATCTGAGTATCCATTGACTCAGGAAGCCGCAGATTACCTGATTGAACAGCGCCGCGAAGTCGAAGCCATTATTCAGGGTGACGATCCGCGTTTGTTGGTCATCATAGGCCCTTGCTCCATCCATGACACAGAAGCAGCACTTGAGTATGCCGGCCGCCTGGCCAAACTGCACCATGAACTCAAGGACGATCTGTGCATTCTAATGCGGGTCTATTTTGAAAAACCACGCACCATAGTCGGCTGGAAAGGCCTGATTTCCGATCCTGACTTGGACGGCAGCTTCAGCCCCAATAAAGGTCTACGCCTGGCCCGTAAGTTGCTGCAGCAGATCACCGAACTGAAACTGCCTATCGCCACCGAATTTTTGGATATGGTGAACGGCCAGTATATTGCCGATCTCATCACCTGGGGCGCCATCGGAGCCCGCACCACAGAAAGCCAAATTCACCGTGAAATGGCCTCGGCGCTCTCCTGCCCTGTAGGCTTCAAGAATGGTACCGACGGCAACATCAATATTGCCGTCGATGCAGTGCGCGCCGCCAGAGAACCGCATATCTTCTACTCTCCGGACAAGGACGGCTCACTGGCGGTCTATCGCACCCATGGTAATCCCTATGGGCATATCATTCTGCGCGGCGGTAAAACCCCCAACTACAGCGAGCAAGATGTAGCCAAAGCCAGAGAGCAGATGGATTCGGTTGGGATCCATTCCGGCATAGTGGTCGACTTCAGCCATGGCAATAGCCAGAAGCAGCACAAGAAGCAGTTGGAAGTCGCCGAAGATATTATGGCGCAGCTGCGCAGCGGCTCCACCGCCATTGCCGGTATTATGGCCGAGAGCTTTATTGTGGAAGGCAATCAGAAAGTTATTGCAGGTGAGCCCCTCACTTACGGCAAGAGCATCACGGATGCCTGTCTCCATTGGGAAGACTCGGAAAAACTGCTCAGAGATCTGGCCGCTGCCGCCAAGGAAAGACGTCGCCTGCTGGGCAAGTAAGCCCCCCAGATACAGGCCACTGAAATGGAATCGCCCCGCTATCTCCATGCTGGAGATGCCGGGGCTTTTTCATGCCCGGATACTTTCGAACATCCAATATTTTTCATGCAGGGCTTTCTGGCCCAGGCTGTCAATCCGCCTTTGGTCGAACTATAATACCGCCCCTGATTTTCCAGCATAACCAGAGGTTGCCGTATGCCAGAAACGACACAGAGCCAATATGAAGTGGCCGTAGCACGCCGAATTGAACAAGCCGAGGCTCGGGTGATCAAGGCGGTTTTCCCGTCCATTACCAATCATCACAACACACTGTTTGGCGGTGAAGCCCTCGCCTGGATGGATGAAACCGCTTTTATTGCCGCCACCCGCTTTTGTCGCAAGACACTGGTCACCGTCAGCTCTGACAGAATCGATTTCAAAAAGCCTATCCCCGCCGGCAGCTTGGCAGAATTGATCGCCCGAGTGATCCATGTGGGCAACACCTCGATGAAAGTCGAAGTGAACATTTTTGTAGAAGATATGTATCAGGATAAGCGCGAGCACGCTATCCGCGGTGTCTTCACCTTCGTGGCCGTCGATGAAGACAGAAAGCCGACCCAGATCTGGAGCGATGATCTAGCCAACTAGGCCCTGTTCGCTTATTTCGCATAATCCGAGCCTGTTTCTGGCTAAAGGCTATGTAAGTTTTATCCGGCAATCCTGTTTGCCGCTGAAAAGGCTTTTATTGACTGTCGTTCTCGACTAAAGTCTAAAAGCGACAGTAACAAAAAGTCACTTAAAGCCTGATAAAGCAATAGGATTATTTGTCACTTTTCTGTTACATTGACCCTTCTTCAGCGTGCAGAGCCATAACCATAACAAGCCATGAAGCCAGAAAACTTAAATATTATCATCGCCGATGATCACCCATTATTTCGCAATGCCCTGCGCCAGGCGCTTAACAGCGGCTTTTCCAACACTCGCTGGTTTGAGGCCGACAGTGCCGATGGGCTGCAAAAGCTGCTTGAGCAAACTCACCAGGACTATGATCTGGTGCTGCTGGATCTGCAGATGCCAGGCTCCCATGGCTACTCCACCCTTATCCATCTACGTGCTCACTTTCCCGAACTGCCAGTAATAGTGATTTCAGCCCATGAAGATGCCGCCACTATCAGCCGTGCCCTGCACTACGGCGGCGCCGGCTTTATTCCCAAGTCAGCCTCAATGGAAACCTTTATCGACGCAATCACCGCGGTAATGTTCGGCGATATCTGGCTGCCTCAAGACATAGAGTTGGTTGAAATTGATGATGAAAATGATACCGATAAGGTCGCCGGCAAGCTCTCTGAGCTGACGCCGCAGCAATACAAGGTGTTGCAGATGTTTGCCGAAGGCCTGCTCAACAAGCAGATAGCCTACGACCTGGGCGTATCCGAGGCGACCATCAAGGCCCACGCCACCGCTATCTTCCGAAAGCTAGGGGTTCGTAACCGCACCCAGGCCGTGATAGCGCTGCAGCAACTGGGAATGGAAAAGGTCGAGATCAACTGATCTCGTTTCCCAAAGATTTTCAGTCCTCCTTGGCAGCACATTTGCCAAGATAGATGATTTCCGGCGCGCTCGGGCACAACACCTCAACACACTCATCGCCGGTGCAGATAAGATGTGACCAACCGTCACTGTGCCCATGGAAGAAACTGATTGGGCTCTCCCGCGACCAGGCGTGATCTTTAATCAGGCGGCTGTTGTAACCCTGTTCGTCCTCAAGCTCGCTCAGCGCCTGCCAAAGCTCCAGCAACCCATGTTCATCCAACATACGAAACGCAGTGACCGAATGATAATGCAGCCGATAGCGCCCTTCACTCGGTAAATGAAACAGCTCCAGGCTGAGATCGCCCCCGGGATGGGGCGTATTTTTGATTTGATAACGTTTGCCGCCGGGAAGCTGCAACATGAAATCACCGCCCCAGAAGAGCCCAGTGATATAGAGATCCCCCAGCTCGAAGGGTGTCTGCCATCTGCCTATTTTCATGCTCCCTCCCATTAACCCCTGCGCTCGTTAATCCCCCTCAGACAAAAGTGGGGTAAACCAGAAAGTACTCAACAAGCGGATACCGGGCAATGGCCGCTATAACCCATAAAAAAGCGCCGCCGGGGCAAACCCTCGGCGGCGCTGCATTTGAGAGGCTCAGCGTTTACAAGCCCAGATGGCCGGCATGAAACTTAAGCTGCTCGTCGATAAATGAGGCGATAAAATAGTAGCTGTGATCATAGCCGGGGTGGCTGTGAAAACTCAGCGCAATTCCAGCGTCAGTGGCGGCGGCCTGCAAGGCCTGTGGCAGTAACTGCTCGGCCAGAAACAGATCACTCTCGCCCTGATCGACCCGCATCGGCAGCCCTTTGGCACCACTTTTTATCAGCTCTACCGTGTCATAGGCCTTCCAAGCCTCCCTGTCACTGCCAAGATAAGCGGCAAACGCCTTCTGGCCCCAGGGGCACTGGCTAGGATGACTGATGGGGGCAAAGGCGCTGGCGCTGAGATAACGGCCCGGATTTTTAAGGGCTATCATCAACGCGCCGTGGCCGCCCATTGAGTGACCGGCAATAGCGCGCTTATCCGATACCGGAAAGTGCTGCTCTATCAAGGCCGGCAACTCATCTACCACATAGTCATACATACGATAGTGATTGCTCCAGGGAGCCTGGGTCGCATTGACATAAAAACCGGCCCCCAACCCCAGATCGTAAGCAGCATCTTCGGCATCGGCCACACCTTCTCCGCGCGGACTGGTATCCGGGCAAACTATCGCCAGCCCCAGCTGAGACGCGAGGCGCTGGGCCCCGGCCTTTTGCATAAAGTTCTCATCCGTACAGGTCAGCCCGGAGAGCCAATACAGCACAGGTACCTTTTGGCTATTAGCCTGCTCCGGCAGATAGATGGCGAAACGCATCTCGCAGTTCAGACTGCTGGAGTGATGACGGTACTGCTTGTGCCAGCCTCCAAACGACCTGTTGTTACTGATATTTTCCATCAGAAGGTCCTCAGAAGTGGATCACGCTGCGTATACTCTTGCCTTCATGCATCAGCTCAAAGGCTTCATTGATATCTTCAAGCCCCATGGTGTGGGTGATAAAGTCATCCAACTTGAACTTACCGGCCAGATAATCTTCCACTATGCCTGGCAACTGTGAGCGTCCTTTGACACCACCGAAAGCCGAACCTTTCCATACCCGGCCGGTCACCAGTTGGAAAGGTCTGGTGGAGATCTCTTGCCCGGCACCGGCAACCCCAATGATCACTGACTCGCCCCAACCCTTGTGGCAACACTCGAGCGCCGAACGCATCACATCCACATTACCGATGCACTCAAACGAGTAATCGACGCCGCCATCGGTCAAATCCACAATCACCTGCTGAATAGGCTTGTCATAGTCCTTGGGGTTGATGCACTCGGTCGCCCCCAGCTTCTTCGCCAGTTCAAACTTGGACTCATTGACATCTATGCCTATGATGCGACCGGCCTTGGCCATCACAGCGCCAATCACCGCCGATAACCCTATGCCGCCGAGCCCGAAGATGGCTACAGTGGCGCCCTCTTCCACCTTGGCAGTGTTCATTACAGCGCCCATGCCGGTAGTGACACCGCAGCCCAGAAGGCAGATCTCTTCCAGCGGCGCCGACTTGTTGACCTTGGCCAGGGAGATCTCAGGCAATACCGTATATTCAGAGAAAGTCGAGCAGCCCATGTAGTGGAAAATCGGCTTGCCGTCTTTGAAGAAACGGGTGGTACCATCCGGCATCAGGCCCTTGCCCTGGGTCTCACGGATCTTCTGACACAGATTGGTCTTGCCCGAGCGGCAGAACTTACACTCACCGCATTCAGGCGTGTAAAGAGGAATAACATGATCGCCCACCGCCACACTGGTGACGCCTTCGCCGACCATCTCCACTATGCCGCCGCCCTCATGGCCGAGAATGGCCGGAAACACGCCTTCAGGGTCGTCGCCGCTCAAAGTAAAAGCATCGGTATGGCACACACCACTGGCAACAATGCGCACCAACACCTCACCGGCCTTGGGCAACATCACATCCACCTCTTCCATCTTCAACGGCTCACCTGCAGCCCAGGCTACGGCGGCGCGGGACTTGATAAATTTGTCTGTCATTGTCGCTTCCTTCTGTTGTGATTGATTCGGTATCGAACCTCTTGGCTCATAAACCGGATGCCAACATTGTATTTATTCCAAAATAAAAGATAATCAGCCAAATATACAAATCACTTTTACTGAGAAGTAATAATGAACCACTGGGAAGGGATCAGCGAATTTATCGCCGTGGCCGAGAGCCAGAGCTTTACCCGCGCCGCCGAGCGACTCAACTTGTCTGTGGCGCAGATAAGCCGCCAAATCGCCGCGCTGGAGAAACGCCTGGCGAGCAAACTCTTCTATCGCACTACCCGCAAGGTGTCGCTCAGTGAAGAGGGTCAGCTTTATTATCGCCACTGCCGCTTGCTGCAAGATGGTATAGAAGAAGCCGAACGCGCCCTTGGCAGTTTGAAACAAACCCCGCAGGGCTTGCTGCGGGTGACGGCGCCTGTCACTTACGGCGAG
Organism: Shewanella sp. BJSY2023SW001; assembly: GCF_047314685.1. NCBI lineage: Bacteria > Pseudomonadati > Pseudomonadota > Gammaproteobacteria > Alteromonadales > Shewanellaceae > Shewanella > Shewanella sp. BJSY2023SW001. The sequence continues at coordinate 118,579 of NZ_JBKORF010000019.1, read as the reverse complement.
CAGTTTATTCTGCCGCTGCTGAATGACTTTCTCTGCCTGCACCCCAAGCTGGATCTGCAACTGGATCTCAACAACAAGACACTGGATCTGATTGATGGCGGTTATGATTTGGCGATTCGGCTGGGTAAGCTGGCGGATTCCAGCTTGATGGCGCGGCGTCTTGGCAGTCGCCGCAATTATGTCTGTGCCAGCCCTGAGTATCTGGCCAACCACGGCGTGCCCCACACTCTGGGCGAGCTGCACCGGCATCAATGTTTGCTGGGTAACCATCCTTACTGGCGTTTTATCGAGCAGGGTCAGGAACGTCAATGGCGTTTGAGTGGCCGCTTGGTGTGTAATTCTGGCCCTGGGCTATTGGATGCTGCCCGCAAAGGGCTCGGGCTGGTGCAACTGCCCGATTATTATGTCGGCGAGGATCTCGCCAGCGGTGCCCTAGTATCAGTGCTCGAGGCTTACCAGGCGGCGCCGGAGGGGATTTGGGCCTTATACCCACAGAACCGCCATCTGTCGCCCAAGGTCAGCCTGCTCTTGGACTTTCTGCAGCAGGCGCTGCCGGAGGCGCCGGATCTGGCCGACTCTTGAGTGGATGCCCAGTCTTGAAGGAGCGTTAAGACTTGAATGGATGACAGGTCTTGAGCTGCAGCCAAATCTTAAATAGAAAACGAATTCTGCGTAGGCTCTGAATCCTGCATAGCCGCGAAACTTGCGTGCCACTATGTTTTCGAATCGCTGAACTTTCGAATCGCTGAGCTTTCAAGTTTCCAGGCTTTTGATTCTCTGAGCGAACTATGGCTTGGCAGGCTTAGCCCTGACGCGTCTTAGCGCGCTGCCAGTGCAGCAGATATTTATCCAGCTCATTAGCAAAGGCCTGTCTATCTGCCTGGCTCAACTTGGGACTGCCGCCGGTATCTATACCGCTGGCACGCAGGGTATCGAGAAAATCCCGCATATTGAGGCGGGCACGCACATTGTCGCGATTCAGCAGCTCACCACGGCTATTGAGCGCCTTGGCGCCCTTGTCTATCACTTCGGCCGCCAGCGGAATATCATTACTAATCACCAAATCACCGGCCTGACACAGGCGCACGATTTCGTTATCGGCCACATCAAACCCCTTGGGCACCTGTAAGGTTTTGACACTGGCTGCGCCTGTGATCCTGAGTGCCTGATTGGCGACAAAAGTGATATTGATGCCGGTACGCGCTGCCGCCCGCACCAACATCTCGCGGACCACAACCGGGCAGGCATCGGCATCAACCCAGATTTGCGCCGGACAAGAGGCCTGATAAGGATTATTCTGCTGCACTGACACTCCTTCTATGACAGCAAGGCATTTCATCAAGACAGACCCCCATATTGATATCTGACTTAGCCTTGCACCGAAATTAGGTGGGTCATTTTATACTATTCCGGCTAAAAGTTTGATCTTTCAAGAACGCGAGTGAAAGCGATATATGTAAGATGAATTGCGTTAACGTGAGACTCATTCACAAGTAACCCCCATTCCCGCCCCGCACTGTAAATTCAATTGCGAACCATTTTTATTTGCAATTAAAATATAGCCTCATTCTGGAGGCAAAATAATATGGAAACGTCCCCGCTGTTGTTGCGCTGTAACCAACTGCTTTGGTGTGAGGGATTGGTCTTGCTGGCAATCATGCTGGTATTGGCCAGTTTTGGGCTGGATGCCCGGCTGTTGATCCTGCTGTTGGCACCAGCCTTGGTGCTGTCTTTAGCCTTGGGATACCAACCCGGCAAGAAGACACTCAGCCTGGTGTTCGCCTGCTGGATCCCTGTCTGGTGCCTCATTTAACCCCTGATTTTTATAGGAGAATGTTATGCCCAAATCCACGGCTCGGATGAGCCTTGTTGCCGCTGCTGTCTGCAGTCAATTGCTGCTGATGGGAGCCGCCTTGGCCGAAGAAGCCCAGATGGAGCGTATGGTAGTCAGTGCCAACCGTACCCCGACCCAGATAAGTGAGCTCTCCGGCACAGTTTGGTTAATTGATGAAAACAGCATCCGTGAGCAGATAAACAGCGGCAAAGGCGTGAAAGAGATGCTGGCCGCCCTGGTTCCCTCCATGGACGTATCCAGCCAGGGCCGGACCAACTTTGGTCAGAACATGCGCGGCCGTGCCATGGTGGTGCTGATAGACGGCGTATCCATGAACACCTCCAGGGGGATCAGCCGCCAGCTGGACAGCATAGATCCCTTTAACATCGCCCGCATTGAAGTCTTGGCCGGCGCCTCGGCCCTCTATGGCGGCGGTGCTTTGGGCGGCGCTATCAATATAGTGACCAAAAAAGCCGCCGACAGCCTGGATACCTTTGAAGCCGAGGCAGGTTTCAAATCGGGTTTTAACGGCAGTGATGACTTGGATTACCGCACTGCCTTTGCCGTGGCCGGTGGCAGCGATACCCTCAAGGGACGTTTCAGTGCCGCCTGGCAGGAAAATGGCCAGTGGTTCGACGGCAGCGGCGATCAGGTGATGCCGGATATCACCCAAACCGGCATGCAGTACACCCAAGGTTATGATCTGATGGCCAACCTGGATTGGAGCCTGCCAAACAATGCCACCCTCAGTGCCCTGGTGCAGTTTTACAACAATGAGTCCGATGGCGACCACGGCCTCTATATGGGGGAAAACTTCAGCGGCGTCACCTCAGATGCTTCCCAGCTTGAAAGCCGCAAGGGATTGAATGCCGATCGCAGTCCCAAAACCGATCGTACCTTACTGAACCTCAGCTATACCCAGGCTGACTTTCTCGGCCAAACCTTGTACCTGCAAGGCTTTTACCGCAAGGAAGATCTCGACTTTCACCCCTTCCCTTATGTCAGTGAAACCCTCGGGGTTTACAACTTCTCGGCCTCATCACAAAACACCGGCATTTATGGCCTGAAAGCCGTGTTGGAATCCAGACCCAGCGACAGCCTCAAACTCACCTGGGGCATCGACTGGGACAAGGAGAGCTTCGACTCGGATCAGATGAGTTTTGATCTCGACGCCGCCAACCAGAGTGGCGGTTTGACCATGAAGGAGCTGTTCACCACAGGCCGATATGTCGACTTCAGTGTCGAGTCCATCGCAGCCTTCCTGCAGGGCAGCTGGGATATCAACGACTATCTGGTGCTCAACGCAGGTTATCGTTATCAGCAGATGGACAACAGTGTCGATGACTTTATCGGCTATAACCAACAGGTGGCGATTGCCCAGGGTAAGGCGCCGGGCGCCGATATTATCAAGGGCGGCAGCACAGACTACCATGTCGGCCTGGTTAACCTGGGCTTGGTGGCTAAACTGAGCCGGGATCAACAACTGTGGCTCGCCTACTCGCAAGGCTTTGAGCTGCCGGATCTGTCCAAATACTATGGTCGCGGCAGCTATCAGGCCGATGCCGATGGTTATCTGCAACTGACCAACAGCATCAATATCAATGATTCCCGCCTTGATGGCATCAAGACAGACTCCTTTGAACTGGGCTGGCGCTATCTGGCCGACCGTTGGCAGGCCCAGGCCAGTCTGTATTACGCCATCTCGGATAAGGTGATTGAGGTCAATCGCAGCGATCTGACCATAGAAGTCAAGGACAAGGATAAACGCACCTATGGCCTGGAAGCTCAGCTGAACTTCGATATCAGCAGTGCCTGGCAGGTGGGCAGCAACCTGCATCTGGTTCGCAGTGAAATCAAAAATGGCTCCGACTGGATTGATGAGACAGTCACCTATGCTTCACCTTCCAAAGCCACGGCCTTTATCGCCTGGCACGGTGACAGCCAGCAGTTAAGATTGCAGGCCGAGCACAGCTTCAGCGCCGACTCTGACTATCGCTTCAAGGCAAATGATGGCCAGAGAAGTGAGTTAGGCAGCTATACCACTTTGGATCTGCTCGGCTCCATCGAACTGGCGGTCGGCAACCTGAGCTATGGCATCGAAAACCTGCTTGATAAGGACTACAGCACCCTTTGGGGCCAGCGAGCCGCTTACTTCTACAGCCCGACTTACGGCCCGGAGAAGATGTTTGACTATCACGGCCGTGGCCGCACTTTTGCCATCAATTACCACCTGAGCTGGTAAATAGCCTCAAAAAGCGTCGCCCCTGCGGCGCTTTTTCTCTTTTGCGCTTGTCAGCTCAGCTCTGATCCCTTAGTTTGTGGCGGCCAATTTATTTACAGGGAAGTGTCATGCTACTTTTAATCGCGGCGATTATGATTATCCTGCTGCGCCGTCTGCTCAAGGCCGATGAGCCCTTTCTGGGCTATGAATGGCTCGCGATTGTCACCTTGGCTATTTATCTGCTCTGTTACTTCTACCTGCCGCCATTTGCACCGGCAAGCAACCAGAGAATGGGGTTACTGTACGAGATGATCCCAAGCTTCAGCCTGGGCGCCATCCTCTTTCCCGAACTGGGTTCACGCTACCCTGAAAAAGTGGTTTGTGTTTTGGGCGGTCTTGGACTGCTGACCTCTGCTGTGATATTAGCAATATTTAAACTGAGCGTTTGGTAGGTTCAGCCCGGGGATTAAACCGTAACCTCTGGTTGAATGGCTGAGAAACAGAAAGTAACGAAGAAAATGTGAGCGACGGCTTAAGGCGTTTGCAGTGCCTCGCTCACCTTGAGCAAAATGAAACCGGCTCTCTTCGCAACCGACCATCTGGGCACTTCAATTAACTCATCACCGAAAGCCTCATGGGCTTTTTGCATCTCATGATAACTCGCCACCGTCTCACTGAAGTCCTGCTTACGTTCTATATCATTGGCTTTAAATGGCTTACCAGGGCGGAAAGATAAATACCCTGGGGTGATAAACGAACTCAGGGCAATGACTCGGTAAACTCCCGGGAATGGATTATTGCGCCAGCAGGCTTTAAGCATAGAAATCCAGCATTCTGGGGGCAAAAAAGATAATGCCGACATATCAAGAACTATTAGATGCCGCGTCATTTATAAGGGTTAATCTTGGCTTTACACCTGGTTTTGATAGTCGGCTTCCATAAGGCGAACAAAATCTTCCATCTCTTGCCCCGGGGTGATAGGAAAACGCTCCGGCAGCTGTGACAGATTAACAATACGGTCCACCCGAAAGGAGCGAAAATCTTCTCTCAGTTCGCACCAGGCCAGCAAAGTCCAGGTGCCGCGCCAAAAGTAGATCGCCAGCGGCCTTATCTTGCGCTGACTGGCACTGCCTTTGACATCCTGATAGTCGAGCAGCACAAAATGGCGTAGCCTGGCGGCAATACGTAACGGATCCAGGTAGACAAAATCTTGTTGATCAAGGTAGAAATCCGGTGAAAACATCAAACTCTGCAACGCACGTAAACGCTCCGGCACCACAGCTTCTACCTTGATAAGCGCCTGTTTGGCTGCCTTGCCAAGTTCATTACCGCCCCAGGTCTGCACCATACGGATCCCCAGTTGGATCGCTTCCAGTTCAGCCTCGTTGAACATCAAGGGTGGTACACTCACCTCCTGACGCAACAGATAGCCCAGTCCCGCCTCCCCTTCGATGGGGATCCCGCTGAGACAGAGATCCTGAATATCCCGATAGATGGTTCTGACCGACACTTCCAAGCGCTCAGCCAATACGGCCGCCGTGGTCAAGCGGCGATGACGCAGTATCTGCACTATCTGAAACAAACGATCAGCACGGCGCATGACTTATATCATTCCTTATAAATGTTTGATTTACCACCGAAGTGCGAATTGAAAAGCTGCGCATCCGACACTGGCCTATGTCGATGTAGCCAGACAAAACTTCCATTGCCCTATTTGCCTCGCCATCTTTTCATCCTCGCAGAATAAGTAAACTTCGATGCAAAGTGGGGTGACGCCATACAAAGACCGACAATGCGTCGGTCCCGATAAGGATAATTGCGCTGAGCTTACAGCTGCATGGCCCACAAGCCAAGTCGGTTGCCTTCAGAGTCGGCTATTTGAGCGCAATAACCACATTCACCTTCCTTGATAGCCATGGGCGGCAACAGGATCTGCACCCCTTGCGCTTCCAGTTTGCCTATTGTGGTACCCAAACTGTCACCCAGATTGAGATAAACCACTGAGGCCGTCAATGAAGGTGCCATCTGTGGGTGTTTGATCAAACCTAAACACGCACTATCGCTACTGGTACTGCTGACACTGACATACTCGCAATCAGGCATAGGATCTTCGTTGCAATGCAGCCCCAAAACCTCTTGATAAAAATGCTTGGCACGGGCCATATCGGCAACCGGGATCTCACTCCAGACCAAAGGAATTTCTGTTGACATTTTCTCTTCTCCATCTTGATTCAATTATCACAGGAGGCTCATCCTCCAGCGCCCTTACACACTTGGCTATCGGGGCAACAGCAAGTATGCACCTGTGCTGCTGACAACCTGTTGTCAGTAGTTTGATCTGAAGATACGAGTAAACTTTTATGTAGCTATCGACTGAGGTTGTCTTCCCCCACAATATGGCGCTTGTCAGTGCGTTCATCATATTTCTGAGCTTAAATCATGCTTTGACTCCTGATGAAGTTATCTCCCAGATACGAATTAAACACTGAACGACAATCAAACTTCACATAAAAAAAATCCGATGACTCATCGTCATCGGATTTTTTAGTGCTTTGCGAAATCATTTGCCATGACTTGGCGACTTCAAGTGCTGCGTCTGCTCATGGCGAAACTTGCACCAAATAACGTTTCAACCGCCACAACCTTGCAAGACTGCTGGGTTTGTTACCAAAATACTGGCACCATCTTTACCGGCAGAAGAGGCAAAAATAGACACCTGAGACTGCATTTCTGCTGTCGCCTGAGCCGCCATGCCATCAGTCACGCCCGGAACTTCAGATGGGTCGATGAGCGAGCTGTGGTGCCCCTTGGCAAAGCGTACGGCGCCGCCACCAGCGCTGGTCTGATCGACGCAGTTAAGCCCCAGAGTCGCAATCAAAGGCTCAGTGCCGGACAGCGGGAAGCCCGCGACAGTACCAGGCAGAACCTGATCGCCCTTGTTACCAGCGCCATCACCGACGATTTCCACCAGATGAACCGGCAAACCCGTGGCCTTGAGCATGGCAGTCTGGTTGATAGGATCGGCTGACTCTATCCCGGTTTGCACCGCAAAGGCAAAGGTAGGGATAAATTCGGCGTATACCTCCTGAACCAGAGCTTCATATTCGGCCGAGCCCGGCTGATATCCTTGCTTATTGGCCGCATTAACCAAGGCCTTGAAGGTATCGGAAGCCGTCACATTGGCAAACAACAAAGGTGCAAAGGTGGCAGAACCGGCGAAAGAGCCCGCCAGGCCGCCGCTCGGCGCCACCAAAGATGCGCCCTTGATGCCATAGTAGTTAGGCAAGGCTGTGCCGGATGCAGGGTCTTTCAAACCTGTGCTGGCATAGGTCGCGAAGTTGGTGCCGACAATGGCGCCAAGGCTAAGCCCCTGAGCGGTTATCTGGTTATTGTCAAAAACCTGAGGCGCGCCCATTTCGATCAGTTGCGCCGACATACCTGTTATCGCGACTCTAAGCGCCAGATGATCCATGGTCGCCTGGCGGAAGTTATCCCTTACCGACAGCGTGCTTTCTATATTGACAAATACCAGCGGATTGCCATTTTGGAAGGCATCCGGCTTACCGACAACCTTGCCATAGGCCGCACCTGAGGCCGAGACTTCATAGATGCCGTCACCATTGGCATCAAATGAACGGGCACCGTGCAGCGGCATATCTATGGCCACCGTAGCCACACCGGCTGCGGCATAACTGCCGGCATAAGCCAGCGACATCTCTTTGCCGCCACCCAAACCATGCAGCGCTATCGTGGTGGGCCAGCCACTGGTTGGTGGCGTAAAAGGCAAGCCCTGGCTGGCATAAAACGCCGCAAGCTTAGTGGCGTTGGGCATGGAGATAAGCACAGGCACAGTTTCGTAGTTGCGAATAGCCGGAATAGGATTAAAACGGGTTAGGTGCTTAGTCTTATCGACTGCACTGCCATCATCCAGCTTCCACGCTTTGCCGGCCAACAAGGAAGGATTGGCCAGTGCTGCGGCGGGATCTATATTGTACGCCATCGCCTGGGCGGCAAACTTCTCCTGGCTCAGAGTGCCGGCCTGCAACGCCAGCAACACAGATACCGGGCTGTCGCCCTGGGCTTGCCAGTAACCGTTAATGCCATCACAGCTCGCCGATGAACAAGTACCGTAAACCGGCACTTCAATGGCCGCAGTGTAGACATCGGCCAAATCCGCCAACGCATAGGCTATGCCATCAGCAGGGCTGAGCCCAGCCGCCATCGCCACTGTATAACCGGCGGGAGTCGGAGTTTGCAGCCACTTGGGTGCATAGGGTGAGCCGGGTTGCAACATCAGCAGCTTGGTCGTTTCATAAACATCGGCCACCGACTGGGTGGTAAACAGGCCTGAATAGGTAATGCTTTCCTTGTCAACGCCGTGAGCCGATGCCATGCCCTTCTCATAACTGTTTACCAGAGTTTGCAGCATCAATTGATCGGCGGTTTCCAGCGGCGCTGTGTCGATATCCAGTTTCAACAAACCATAGGTATAGGAAGGCGCTATCGGGCGCCCAGCCGAATCCATGATGAGTTTAGTGGTGGCGTAAATATAGGACTGAGCGGGCTTAAGCGGCTTCAGTGGAACAATAACTATCTTGTTGCCGGACGCTTGAGTGATGAAGTCTTCCCCCCAAACCAGCTCTTCACCCACTTCACAGGCAGAAACCGAAGGCTTGGTCTGGCACTCGGCTTTGGATGAAAGCGGGCCGCCGCTGACGGCTTCAAACATTCTCACCGCTCCCGGCTGGGCCACGGAAGATGCCAGCAGGCTCAGGGTATTGCCGCTGTTGTCTTTGGAAGGTTCAATATCTATGGTTATCGGCTGGGTAGTTGACCAACCATCCAGCGCACCCAGCGCCAACTGCGGATTGGTATAGTCACCGGAGGCTTCCCCGGGAATATTCAAGGTACCGTCTGTGGTGCCATTGAGCAGTAAGTCGTTTGGCAAGGGAACTTCAGCTTTGGCAGGATCAAACACCAAATGGGACTCAGGGATGAGCGGCTCGGTCTTATCCTTAAGTTCGTTATAGCTGTCTTCACCACATGCTGTCAGTCCAAGTGCAGATGTGATTGCAACACCCAAAATGAGTCTTTTCATCTTTTTTCCCCAAATCTTGTTGTAATAATTTTGTTTTCCCCAAGAAATTGGTCACAATACCCCAGACACTGTGACCAGAGGAGCTGAAATCTGTACTCAGCCTGTCTCAAGTTAACGTAAAAATATTGAGTTAGCTACATTTTTGTCACAGTTGACCGCAACGAAAAGTAACTATGAACAGTCATTTGTTTTAAACAGATGTATACCGCTGTAGTGAGTCGAGTATTGGCGGGCTTTAGCGCGAAGAGGAAATAACTCCCCATGTTGGAATATCAAGCAGCAAAAGATCTTCTCAAGGGCAAAACGATTCTGGTAACCGGTGCCGGCGACGGCATTGGCAAAACCGCAGCCAAGACCTATGCCGCCCATGGTGCCACAGTGATCCTGCTGGGCAAAACGGTTAAGAAGCTGGAAGCCGTTTACGATGAAATTGAAGCCGCCGGTGGCCCGACGCCAGCGATTGTGCCTCTGGATCTCAAGGGTGCCAGCGAACAAAACTACCGCGACATGGCCGAAACCATAGAGCAGCAATTCGGCAAGCTCGATGGCCTGCTGCATAATGCCAGCCTGTTGGGCGCTTTGGGGCCGTTTGAACATATTGATATTCAGTCACTGGAAGATCTGCTCAAGGTCAATGTGGTGGCCGAAGTTATGATGACCAAGGCACTGTTGCCTGTTATGCGCAAGGCCGAGCACGCCTCAATTATTTTTACCTCCAGCAGTGTTGGCCGTAAGGGCCGCGCTTACTGGGGCCCATACGCCTTCTCCAAGTTTGCTACCGAAGGCATGATGCAGGTGCTGGCTCATGAATGTGAAGGCACCCAGGTGCGCGCCAACAGTATCAATCCGGGAGCAACCCGCACCGGCATGCGCGCCAAGGCTTATCCGGCAGAGAACCCACTGGATCTCAAGACGCCAGAGCAGATAATGCCCGTTTATCTATATCTGATGGGCGACGACAGCCTGCAGGAAAACGGTCAGGCCTTTAACGCCCAGTAACATTTTCCTCAAGAATAAACGCAGTCCAATGGGCTGCGTTTTGCTATTCATACGCCATTCATACACGTTTTATAAAAGAAATAAGGAGGCAATCCATGAGTCAAGAATACCCTATAGGCACTCCAGGTACTCCCTGGGGAGAGGCCGAAAAATCCGCCTGGCGCGCCACCCAAAGCATTAAACGCAGCTACCGTGAACAGGTGCTCGACAAGATCTATGCCCTCAACATAGCTTTTGAATGCCGCCGGTACGGCGCCTTAAGTTATGACCCGGAACGTTATCCCCTGCTCGCCCTGCAGAGTAAATCACCACAGGCAAATAAGCCCTGGGTATTGGTCACTGGCGGGATCCACGGTTATGAAACCAGTGGCGTTCAAGGTGCGCTGCAGTTTCTTGAGCAGGAAGCCGAGCGCTATCAAGCGGATTTCAACCTCCTGGTCGTCCCCTGTGTCAGCCCTTGGGGATACGAAGTCATCAACCGTTGGAATCCCTTGGCTATCGATCCCAACCGCTCCTTCTTTGAACCCAGCCCGGCAGAAGAGTCTGCCGCATTGATGGCTCTGGTTGCTAGCCACGGCGCCCCTTTCCTGGCTCATATCGATCTGCATGAAACCACAGACACGGATGAAACCGAGTTTCGCCCGGCGCTGGCGGCCCGCGATGGCAAAATCATAGCTCCCGGCGAGATCCCGGACGGTTTTTATGTGGTAGATGATGAAGCCATGCCGCAACCTGAATTCCAACGAGCCATTATCCAAGCTGTTGCCAAAGTGACCCATATCGCTCCGGCCGACAAAGACGGCAAGATCATCGGCTCTCCTGTGGTCGACCACGGCGTTATCCGTTATCCGCTCAAGCAGCTTGGTTTATGTGCCTCGGTTACCAATGCCCCATACACCTGCACCACGGAAGTCTACCCCGACAGCCCGCAGGCAAGCGATGAACAGTGCAATGCCGCCCAGGTAGCTGCGGTTTGTGGCGCATTGGATTATCTAAAACGAATTCAAGGTTAGGGTTTTCGGCTCCGGTCCCCTCTTGCAGGAATGAAGTGACTCTCGCCCAAGAGTAAACCTGAAACAGCGCTGCATCTGATATTCAACCTGTCAGGTCAAATAACCCGTCAGATAGAATAACTATGACCCGGCATTTGCCGGGTCATCTGTTTCAACCGTCTATCAAACCCTCATTGAAGATAAAAGTAACCACAGGAGAGTTCTGTTTATTAACAATCTTTTATTGACTGATAATGGTTTTCATTTAAAATCACTTTCAGTTCCAGGTATCGACTTTGCTTTTTTACTCTGACTTTTCAGGCCGTCATTGAATGCTGCGATTAACCAGGTCGGCATATGACAGCGCTTTTCTGTTTTAGCAGACGATACCAATTAGATGTGGAGTGGTTTATGCCCAAGATAAGCAAGCATGTTTCCAAGATATGCCATAAGCAGGCCAATAAAGCGCTGAAAAAGACGCTGCCCGCACTCGGCAAGTCCAGCCGCAAACGCCTTGGCAAAGACTTGGTTAGCGCATTAGAGCAGCAACTGCCCACAGAACTCTCCCGGCAAAAGAAACTCAAGAAGCCACAAAAGAAACTGCTCAAGGCGGAACTAAAAAACCGTACCGGCAGTTGGATTGCCGCCAATCAACCTTCTCTTGGGCAGCTTCACAGTCTAAAACCCCAGACCGGCAGCATGAGCTTTGCGCTGCGCCCCTTTAAGAAATCCCCCTGCGGCGGCTGCCCGGCACTCAAGGGCAAACTGTGCCGCTGCGCCCTTAAGTATCAGCAGCGGCTACAGCAGGCAGGTTAACCCTTCCGCAGAACTAGATAATTGCCCGACATTACTGTCAGTCGTCGCTGATCAGATCGTCAAAACGTTTGTAGCCATGCAGGGAATCAAAGTCTTTCTCCTCCTTGGCCGCCTCACTGAGTGAGGCACTGAAACCCACAGCCAATTCCAGATCGGAAATCGCCTGCTCTTCCGAGCCCATGCGGGTAAAGGCGCAGGCCCGCTGATAAAGCGCATTGGCGTTCTTGGGATCCACTTCCAACACCCGGTTACAGATGCTCATCGCCCAGTGATACTCGCCCATTTCCATGGCGGCATCGGCCTTGTAGGTCAAGGCTTCGAGATCGCCCGGACGTATTTTGAGAATATCGTTGTAGATTTCGATTCGCTGCTCCGGCGTCTGCGAATGTTGAGCACGGATCCACAGGTTGTGTATCTCGTTGATCCGTTCAATTTCCTTGTTGTTTTCAGTAATGATCCGGCTCTTGCGTTTCAGCTCACGCTCCATCTCCTGAAACTTTTTCTCATATTGGGCGGCAATCGCCTCCAATTTCTCGTTGGCCATCTCCTGGGTCTTGTCGCGAATATCCTTGAGTGACTGCCACCCCACCAAGGCGATCAGAGACACAGCGGCGGCAATAAGATAGAAGAAGTAGGTCACGGTCACATTGGCATAGTTCATTGACTTGTCGGCCACCGCCAACTCACGGTCGGTAATATCTACCGTGACCCGTTTTTCCAGCGACTGCATATCTTGCCGTATCGACTTGAGCTCATCGAGCACATAGCGCTCCATCAAGGGTTTGTCGTAAATACTCTGCTCCGAATAAGGTTTTGGGGGCTCTTCAGCCGCCATAACCGGCAGCGCCAGGCTCAATAACACCAATATCAGTGCATGCCATAACTTCATTTTTCCTCCTGTTGCACTCAGGTTTTCTCCACACCCTAACAAATGGGTCTGGATGGGTAAAATTGGCTTATAAAAAAAGCCAGCGCCGTTAAGCGCTGGCTACTGCAAAACCAATAATTAATAAACTTAACCGAGATCCATCATCATCTTGCGGGTGCTGACCAATTGACTGAACTCACGCATCTGCTCTTTGGAGAGTTGGCTGGCCATGGGGATATCCGCCTTCATGGCATTCACCGGCCGCCCGTTGACATGAAATTCATAATGCAGATGCGGCCCGGTCAAACGCCCGGTATTACCGGAAAGCGCAATAACCTGGCCACGACTGACCCTCTGCCCCTTATGCACCAAAGGTTTGGACAGATGCAGATATCGGGTACGGTATTTGTTGCCATGTTCTATCACTATATATTTACCGGCGTATCTATGATTGGTCACCAGAGTCACCACTCCGTCACCCGGTGCTACTACCTTGGTGCCTATCGGTACGGCAAAGTCGGTGCCGTTATGGGGTGAAACCCGCCCTGTGACCGGGTGACGGCGATTGGGGTTGAATGATGAGCTGATCCTATAGCGTTTCTCCAGCGGGATCCGCTGGAAGGCCCGCGCCAAACTCCGCCCTTTCTCATCATAGAAGTTGCCATCAGTGCTCTGAAACGCAGTGATTTCATTGCGGCCGTTTTGAATGCGTAATCCCAACACCTGGCTGACACCGGTCGACTCCCCTTCTATGTACTGATCATTCATCAGCACAGAAAAGTGGTCACCGGCACGCAGATCCCGGGCAAAATTGAGCTTTTCTTTCAACAAGCTTTCAATTTTTTGAATTTCGGCGGCGCTCAGACCGACTCGCTGCGCCGAGCGATAGAAAGAACCTTGGATCTCACCGCTGACAATCCGGTTTTGCCAGACGCCTTCGATGTTGATCTCTTCAACCCCATAACCGCCATCGTCGAAGCGCTTGAACAGTACCTGATGCGCGGCGTTGAAGTAGAGTTCCAACTGGGTCAGATTGCCCTGTTCATCAAGCCAGAAACGGATCCTGTTACCCGGTTGCAGGGTATCGAGTGCCAAGATATCCAAATCGGCTTCCAACACCTTGTACATGGTCTGCAGGCCAACCCCCGCCTTTTGAAACAATACACTGAGGGTGTCACCACTTTGGATCACGCGTTCAAAGTTCGGACCGGCCAACTCAACAACCGAAGGCTCAGTACCGACTTGAGGCAGCAGAGCTTCAATATCCAGATGCAAGGGAATACGTTGTGGGGTGACTTCATGAGTCCCGGGCCAAAGCAGCGCCGCGCCCACCAATAACCCAGAGCTGAGCAGCAGCTTCTTGTGAAAGGATGGTAAGGTCTGCAAACGCATAGGGATTATACTCAACCAGGATATTCTATCTGTCTGCAACTGTTGCCTCACCGAGTTCAAACTGAAAAAACCAATAGCTGGAACCCCTATTTTCAAGGGGCCAACTGCAAACTTATATCAAAAAAAGTCCCTGAGACAAGTATTATTCGCCAAAACCCCATGATTACTGGGTGGATTTCAGATTTGACCGACAAATTTGCCCTGTTTGCATCAAGCTGTAACCAGGCGAATGCTGCTACCCAGTGCATGCTTGCTGATATCTATACGGCAGCTTATCTGCTCTTTCATCTCCGACACATGGGAAATAACCCCTATCATGCGGCCACTGGATTGCAGATCCATCAGGGTACGAACCGCCAGTTCCAGTGAGTCCTGATCCAGACTGCCAAAACCTTCATCAATAAACAGGGTATCGAGCTTGATACCACCGGCATAAGCTTGCACCACATCAGAGAGTCCCAGCGCCAGCGACAAGGCCGCCATAAAACTCTCACCGCCGCTAAGTGTCGCCACAGGGCGCACCTTGGAGCTGTATGCATCTTCCACCTCAAGCTCCAGACCTGAGGCCTTATTGCCCTTGGCCCTGTCCTCTTTGCGCAGCAAGCGGTAGCGGCCTTTGCTCATCAGCGCCAAACGGCGACTGGCCTCGAGCAGCACATCATCGAGCAAAACACTGAGCACAAAGCGCTGCAGACTCACCTTGCTATGACTGTTGCCATTGGCCACATCACTCAGAGTGCCAATAAGCGCGTATTCCTGCTCCAGCGCCTGCGTAGCTAGCGCTTCTTTATTGAGCTGGGCTTCTGTGCCTTTAAGGCTCTGCATTCGGTTGTTGAGCGTCTGCCAGGCAGACTCCGCCTCGGCGAGTTGCTGCTGCTGTTGCTGCCAGAAGCTTTCAAGCTGCCCAAGCTCAGGCAGGCTTTGTCCGGCGAGCCGCTCATCCATGGCTTTGAGCAGCGCCTGCTGCTCAAAGCGCTGCGTGCGCCAAACTTCTATCTTCTCAGCCAATGCCTGCATCTGCGCTTCATCCAGCTGCGCCTGTTCCAAAGTTTGGCGATCAGTAAATCCAGATTGCTTCAGGGCATCATCAAGCGTTTGCTGCGCTTTGATGGCAAACTGCTCGGCCCGGGCGCTGTCTTCACGGCCCGATGTCAAGGCCTGCATCAGCGCCTTATGCTGGCTGACGGCCTCGGTATACTGTTGATTGATATCTTGCTGTCGCTGTTTAAGCTGTTGCCACTCACTCTGCTTTTGCTCAAGTTGCCGCGCCATCAGTTCAAGCGCCGCCTCGGCTGCCAGAGCATGATATTCATTGGGCAGAGCAGCAAGCGCCGTGTCTTTACGGGCTCCCGCAAGACTCAACTGCTCTCTTAGCTGCTGCAACTGCTGTAATTGAGTCTCGCTGTGTTTGAGTCGCTGCTCCACTTGCTGCTCGGCCTGCTGCAATTGCTTCCTGCAGTTATTGAGGCGGGTTTGAGCCGCTTCGGCCTGTTGCAACTCATTGAGCAGCTGCCTGCGCCGGGACTCAAGCCTGTCTATTTCACTAGCGAGATCGGCTTTGACATAGGAGTCGGCATCCATAGCGGCGTCAGCCTTAACCTCTGTCGTAACACCAGTCTTAACATCAGCCGTAACACCAGTCTTAACATCAGCCGTATCACCTGTCGTAACATCCGCGGCGATAAAGGCGTGTAACTCAGCGCTCAAGCGCTGCAGCTCGAGCTGCAACTCCTCGGTTTGCCGCTTGATATGACGATAATCACTGCGGGCCGCCTCATGCCTTGCCGAGGCTTGCTGCTCGGCGTCTCTCGCCCGATTGAGCTCGGCTTCACCCGGAATATCCTGCGCCATCTCGGCCGGTGCCGGATGATCCAAGCCGCCGCATACGGGGCAAGGCTGCCCCGGCTGCAGCTTGGCCGCCAGAATAGCCGCCTGGCCTGTATGCCAAGCCAGTTGCAACCTTTGATGTTCCGTTTCGGCGCTCTGTCTTTCAGCCTTGCATTGATGACCATAGGCCTCGGCCTGCTGCAGGCCAGCTTGGGCTTGCTGCCATTTTTGCTTAATGTGCCCGAGCTGCTCCGTCTTCTCCAGGCGAGTGTTCAACGCCGCCAGAGCTTGATGCAACGGCCCTTGGCGCTCGGCGCTTGAGCACAGTTCCTTCTCCTCTGACTTAAGCTTTTGTTGTTGCTGCTGCCATTGTTCCAGCTCAGTGTGGCTCTGCTGCTCTACCCGTTCAAGGCGCCCAAGCTCCACTAGGCCAAGCTCATGCTCCTCGGTCAGTTGCTTGAGCTCATTAATAGCCGGCTGCAGCTTGTCGAGTTGTTCAAGCTCTCGTCGCAGCTTATTAGCTTGCTCATCCAACTCGGCAAGTGTTGCCTTGTCATCTGTAGCCTGTTTCAGACGCTGCTCGGCGCTCTGCAACTGCTTGGCATAGTCAGCCTCCTTGGCTTTAGCCTGCTGCCACTCCTGCTGGCGAAACTGCAACTCTTTGAGGCTTGGCAACAGCTTTTCAGCCTTGCGGGCTTTCTCCAATGTCTGCTGGTGCAGCTCGATTTCAGCGCGCCGCTGCTCAAGCGCATCAAGCTGGGTTTGTAGCAGCTTGCGGCGCTCAAACTCGGCGGTTAACGCCTTGGCGTTATCGAGCGTCTTGGCACTCTGGGCCAAGGCTTCGCTGGCTTTTTGTTTGTTACCTGTCGCCTCGGTCAAAGAGGGGGTCAGAGCGGCAATTTCCGCGGTCAACTGCTCGAGACTCTCGACACCGGCGGTTTCCAAAATCCCGGCGCGGCGTGATTGCAAGTCTCTGGCCTTTGCCTTGATTTCCAGCGCCTGCTGTTTGAGGCGCTCTTCAATGCGGCGGTAGATATGGGTTTGAAACAGCTGGCTGAAGATCTTTTCCCGCTCTTTGGAGTCTGCCAGCAAAAGCTCGCGGAACTTGCCCTGGGGCAGCACCATCACCTGGCGAAACTGATCCACATCCAGGCCGGTCAACTCTTCGATGCAGGCGTTGGCATCCGTGACCTTACTGGCCACCAGCAACTCTTCAGTGCCATCGGGCATCAGCCGCTTGAGTTCCGCCTCGCTCTTTTGCAGGGTAAAACCCTCGCCGCGGCTTTTGGCTCTTTGCTGCTCGGGGCAACGACGAATGCTGTAGCGTTTTTGCCCCAATTCAAAACTGAAATACACTTCGGTGAGCAGGCCGTCATCGGCATTATCGCAGCGCATCTGGCTGCCTTCCCGCTCGTTACCTGTGGTCTTGCCGTACAGGGCAAAACAGATGGCATCCAGAATCGTGGTCTTGCCCGCCCCTGTGGGGCCATTGATCAGAAACAGCGGCTTGTCGCCCAGCTCGGTAAAGTCGATGCGCTGACAATCGGCGAAGGGGCCGAAGGCGCGCATTTCCAAAATCAGCGGTCTCATTGTTCCTGCTCCCTGTGCAACTCTTCAATCAAACGGCTCATGGTCTGCTGCTGCGCCTCTGTCATGGCTTCACCCTGCACCTGACTGAAAAAATCGCTGAACATGTCGAGCTCACCTTTTTTGATTCTGTCGCGGCCAATCTCCTGCCCCTGCTGCCGGGACATCAGGCCCGTGCGCTCCAGATGCAGCACATTGGGATAGACGCCGCGCAGCTTGCCCATGGGATCCAGCAGCGCCTGGGTATCGAGCAGACGCACCATCAGGTAGTCCTCTCGCCCCGGATCTTTTTCGCCCTGTTGCAGCAGTTCATCGAGCAGGCCTTCAATCACCCTCACATCCCGCCTGGGTTTTAGCGGTAGCAAAGTGATTTTGGGGGTATTAGCTGCGCTCAGCTCCACCAGAGTCACGGATTTTTTCTGTTTGTGTTCACTGAAGGAATATTTCAGCGGCGAGCCCGAATAACGCACGTGCTCGGCGCCCTTGTATTGCGGGCCATGCAGATGCCCGAGTGCTGCGTAGTCAAAGCCGCAAAAGAGTGCAGGGTCGATTTTATCGGCGCCGCCGATACTCAAGGGCCGCTCGGATTCAGACTCATTGCCGCCATCGAGGAAACAGTGGGCCACCACTACCTTGGGCAGGCCTTGGCTGTCGTGCGCCTGAACCTGCTCCAGCAAGCAGGCCATCGCCTGCTGATGACTGCCGGCATCTACCTCCAGCACATGCCTTACCTGCGCCGGCTCGGCATAGGGAATGGGATAGAAACAGGCATCGCCGTCACGGCCTTTGAGGATAAGCGGCTTAACCTGCGCTTGCAGAGGGCCGCTAATATAAAGGCCGCTGGCGGCCATTTGCCGCGCCGCAAACCCCAGCCGCTCCTGGCCGTCGTGATTGCCGGCTATCATAAGCACAGGAATTTGATGCTCATTGAGCAGGGTATTGAGGAACTTATCCAGCAGGGCAACCGCGCTGGCAGGCGGGATCGAACGGTCATATATGTCACCGGCAACCATCAGGGCATCAACCTGATGCTCAGCGGCAAGTGCCACTATCTGCTCAAGCATATAAGCTTGTTCATCCAGCAGCGACTCGTTGTGCAGTTGCCGACCGATATGCCAGTCCGAGGTATGGATAAATTTCATTGGGCGCTAAGATTGCAGGCGAATACGTGAGCCTTATGGTATGCAAAATCAATGCAATAGTATATGCGCCTGCCGAGGTTCTGCGACCGAGTGCTTATCACTCAGCCGTCTGTCTTATTTGGGTTTAAAAACTCCACTGATATTGATCGGCCAGCAGCTTGAGGCTCATCACCAGAGACATGACCACCACCAGCGGCTTGATGATCTTGCTGCCCTTGGTGATCACCAGACGAGAGCCCAGAGTCGCCCCGGCGGCCTGCCCTGCCAGCATCACCAACCCCAGCAGCCACACCACCTTGCCACCGAGGGCAAAAAAGATGAGCGAAGCAATATTGGTGGAAAAATTCAGTACCTTGGCATGAGCCGTCGCCTTGGCCAGACCGAACCCCGCCAAAGACACAAACGCCAGGGCAAAGAAGCTGCCGGTGCCCGGGCCGAAAAAGCCGTCATACAAACCCACCCCGAGTGCGGCGGTAAAGGCAAATACCCCAGGTGTCAGAACCCTGGCGCGGTCATCTTCGGTGATTTTTTTGGAAAACAAGAAGTAACAACCAATAGCCAAAATAAGAAACGGCAGCATCAACTCCAGCACACTGGCATCTATCAACTGAACCAAAATCGTACCGACTGAGGCGCCGACAAAGGCGCAGCCAATTGCCAGTTTCATCTCACCCAAATTCACCATTCCTTTACGGACAAAGTAGAGGCTGGCGAAGAAACTGCCACCACAGGCCTGTAGCTTGTTGGTGCCGAGCGCAGTCGCCGGAGGCAGTCCGGCCCACATAAGCGCCGGAATAGTCAACAGGCCACCGCCACCGGCGATAGAGTCAATAAAGCCCGCCACCAGAGCAACCAAAAACAGAACCGTAGCCAATTGCAGAGTGAGTTCAAATGCCATTTTTATGTTATCGAATACTGAGTTGAAGGATTGCTATTAGACGCAGTTTGCCCGCAAAAGGCAAAGGAGTTATTCTCGTTTTCACGTGAGATTTTCTCACACAATAAACAGCGGAGAAAACATGTTTCAGGAATTACCGCCTCTCAATGCCCTGCGTTCATTCGAGGCGGCGGCAAGGCTACAAAGCATTACCCTGGCGGCGCAGGAGCTGTATGTGACCCACGGTGCCATCAGCAAACAGGTGCGCTTACTCGAGAGTTTTCTGGGGTTCAGTCTGTTTGTGCGTCAACACAGGCAACTGGCGCTCACTGATGAGGGGCGGCAATACCTGCCGCAGGTGCAGGCGGCACTGCAGACCCTGGCCAATGCCACCGCCGAGTTGAAACGTCAAAGTCTCAAGGCGCAGACCCTGGCTATCAATGTGTTGCCCAGCCTGACCATCAACTGGTTAATCCCGAGAATGGAGGAATTTAAGTCACGCTTTCCGCAATTGTATGTGGATCTCACCATAGGCGACTTCGCCGTCGACTTTGCCAGCGGTCGCTACGACATCGCCATTCGCTCCGCCACCAGTGAGCCTCAGGGAGTGAATGTGATCAAACTGATGGATGAAGAGCTGTGTCTGGTGTGCTCACCACTGCTGGCTCCCAAGCTAAAGCAACTGGAAGATATCAACCAGGTGACGCTGCTGAAACACACCACCCGTCCTGAGCTTTGGCCTTACTGGGCCAGGCAACTGGGGATAAAACTTACCACAGAGCAGAAGTTTGGCGTCGAGCATTTCTATATGCTGAGTCAGGCCGCCGCCAGCGGCATGGGGGCGGCGCTGATCCCGCGTTTCTTTATCGAAGATCAGCTCAAGGCCGGCACTCTGGTGATCCCCTTTGAAGCCCCCTTTGTCAGCCCCTACAGCTATTATCTGTTAACCCCCAAGTCCAGCAGCCTGCCCCGTAAGTCGGCGCTGTTTATCGACTGGTTGCTGTCCGAGTTTGCGCCATATCGCGTGCATTGTTAGTGCAAAACAGAGAATCGTGCTGAGTAATAAAGCCTGGCAGCTAATCACAGCTCAAATCTTTTTATAGCTACTTTTCAACACTATGAAGTAAAAAGTGACTCCCAGGTAACTGATAACCCGGATTCAAAGCCAAAGTACAACACTGGCGGTTTGATTCGGTGACCTACACTACAGGCAACCGACGCCATTAGAATGAACTCGTTTGCTTATTCCTTGCTCCAGTGAGCCTGGAGGGGCAACCAAGATTTTGGCAAGGGCTCGAAGGGGAGTAACCTATCAACACCAAGGAGGAGGTATGAAGCACTATCGAGGCAGTTGCCTTTGCGGCAAGGTTCGTTTTGAAATCAACGCTGAGCTGCAGCAATTCTTTTTGTGTCACTGCAGTCGCTGCCGCAAGGATTCAGGTTCGGCCCACAGTGCCAATCTGTTTTCAGACAGCGCCGAGTTAACCTGGCTCAGTGGCCAGGACGCCATTACTGCGTTTACCCTACCCGGTACCCGCCACAGCCGCCACTTTTGCGCCGTTTGCGGCTCGGCGCTGCCCCAAGCGGTCGAGGGTGGCCGCCTGCTGCAAATACCCGCAGGCAGCCTGGACGATGAGCCGGGGCTGACTCCCCAGGCGCATATTTTTTGTCAGGCGCGCGCCGCTTGGGATCAGGCTTTGGAGCAAGTGCCCTGCCTGGAGCATGGCCCGGTTTAAGAGTATAGGGCACAGCACTGTGATAAAGGCGCCTACTGCCAGTCCGCGTAGCGGTGCTTGACTCGGAAGCGGTTATCTCAGCAGCGATTACCTAGAAAGCTGAGACTTATGATCCCGGGTTTACCGCCAACTCCACCATGGCGGCGGTGTACATCTTAAGGTTCAGCTGCAACTGCTCGCGGGTGATAAACTCATGTTCACTGTGGCCTGTATACTCGACATCCGGCATGGCCGGACCAAAACTGAGGGCATTGGGAAACAGTTTACTGTTGGTGGAACCGCCAATAGCAACAGGTTTAGGGTCGGCAATACCGGTAAACTCGGCAAACACATTGAGCAGGGTCTGCAGATGCGGCGCCTTATCCATCACTTTGGGCTCGCCCCAATAGCTGCTGACATCGACCAGAGTCACGCCGTGGGATTGCTGCCAACCGGCCAGCGCCGCAGACAGCTGTTTATCCAAAGTTTCCGGGCTCTTGCCTACGGGGCGCCTTAGGTTAAGCGTAATGCTGGTCCCCCCCTGCCCCCACTCCACCACAGTCGGCGCCAGCGACATAGGCCCCATAAAGTCATCGCTATAGCCCAGCTCACCAAAACGCTGGGCATAGAGGTCCAAGCCTATCATTTCATTGATAAATGCCAGGGTTAATGCCGACTGGCTCGGCGCGAATATCTCAGACTCCAACAGCGCAGCCAGATGCGTTACTGCATTGACACCATCTTCAGGGGTTGAGGAATGGGCCGATTTGCCATTGGCGGCGATCTCCAGGCTGTCGAAATCCAGGGTAAAATCATAGCGCATCCCATGCTGGGAGTCTGCGGCGCGTTGCAAACGGCTGACCATGGCGCTGTCGGCTCCGCGGATCAGGGCCAAGGCCTGCTGGGGGATCTGACTGGCAAAGGAGCCACCGCTGAAATGCTGCAGCTGCGGTTTATCGAAATTAGGCGCCTTGACTTTGGCTTCAGGTATTGTGAGTTTTATCTGACTCCAGCCCTTCTCGGCGGTGACCACAGGATATTCGGCGTCTATGGTGATATTCATATCGGCCGCTTGATAGTCCTTGAGAAACACTTTCAGCGGCTCCCAGTCCGACTCCTCGGCCAGATATACCATAAGCTCAATGCGGCGATTCAGTTTTACCGACTTGTCCTTGAGCGCCTTCATGGCGTACATGGCGGTGACTATCGGCCCCTTGTCATCTTCGGTGCCGCGGCCTATCAGCTTGCCCGGTTGCGATTGAGTATCCAGTTGATAGGGACTCTGGTGCCAAAGGGTTGAATTGGCCGGTTGCACATCCCCGTGAGTAATAATGCCTAGCTTGTTAGCGCCGCCGCCCCTGTCTTCGCCAAGGCCTATCAAGAGCACATAACCGTGATCGGCATAATCCAGCCCCAACTGCTCCGCTTGGGCCTTGAGCGCCTGCTTGAAGCCGATGAATTCCGGATTGGTGTCGGGCGTCAACCCTGGGATAGCCTCGGTATTGAAGTACACCAACTCGGCGAGGCTCTGTTCCATCTCGCTGCCGTAGCGGTCAAGACTGTACTGGGCCAAGGTTTTCGACAGTGGCGAGACTTTACTCAATGCAGACTCAGTACCTTGGGCAGCGCTTACGCTTGAAGTCTGGCTCGAAGCCTGAGGCGTAAAGCCGCTCTCTGCGCTTACAAAAGGAGCGAACAAGCACAGGGACAGCGACAGGGATAAACGGGAAACTGTTCTTATCATCATGGCAGGGTGGCTTTTGTTATCTTTTATTATCAAAGGCCTGAGAGTGTGCCACAGATACAGTTTCGATACTGCATTCGCTAAATTTTGTTACAAACTAAACAGGACAAAATTGGCCTTTTTCAATACGCCATGTTACTAAGGACGGCTTCGGCGCGGCCCGCCGCGCCATACGGGAGATAAACACCAGCATAGAGGAATAACAATGAAGGGAATGACCCTCTCTCCAGTGGCTCTGGCCCTGGGACTGGCGCTGACACTGAGCGCCTGCGACAACCAGCCTGTATCCCAGAGCGACACATCTGCCCAATCCCAAGCGCCTGCGCTCCAGAATGGCACGGGCACCAACCCAGCCGCAGCCAAGGCCGAACAAACCCGGGACAACCCTTTCTTCCAGCCCTGGAATAGTTACCTTGAAATCCCCGCCTTTGATCGCATCAAGTCCGAGCATTACCTGCCGGCCTTCAAACAAGGGATTGCCGAGCGCAAGGCAGAGATTCAGGCCATCATAGACAATCCGGCCGCCGCTGACTTTGCCAACACCATAGAAGCCATGGAGCGCAGTGGCGCCTTGCTGACCAAGGTGTCAGGGGTGTTTTATAACCTCACCAGCGCCGACACCTCCGCCGAGCTGCAGAAGATCTCCAAGGAAGTATCCCCGCTGTTGTCTTCCAGTCGCGATGATATTTACCTGAACAACGCCCTGTTTCAGCGGGTCAAGGCTGTCTATCAGCAAAAAGATCAGCTGGTACTGAACCCGGCGCAGCAGAAACTGCTCGAAGACACCTACAAACGCTTCAGCCGCGGCGGTGCCAACCTGGATGACGCCGGCAAGGCGGAGCTTAGAAAGCTCAATGAGGCGATTGGCAAGCTGAGCCTGGAGTTCGGCGATAATGTGCTGGCAGAAACCAACGACTTTGAACTTGTGATAGACAAACAGGCCGATCTGGCCGGTCTGCCGCAGGATGTGATTGACGTTGCCGCCCAGGCGGCCATCAAGCGCGGCCATTCCGGCAAGTGGGTATTTACCACCCAACGCCCCTCCGTCACCCCGTTTTTAACCTATGCCGATAATCGTGAGCTGAGAGAAAAACTCTACAAGGGTTATATCGAGCGCGGTAACAACGACAACGCCCACGACAACAAGAAGGTGCTGGCAGAACTGGCGGCTCTTAGAGCCAAACGAGCCCAGCTTCTGGGCTATCCGAGCCACGCCCACTATGTGCTGGAAGAGCGTACCGCCAAGACTCCGGAAAATGTCTATGCCCTGCTGGATAAAATTTGGCCCACCGCCCTGGCCCAGGCCGAAGCCGAAAAGGCCGAGATGCAAAAGCTTATCGACAGTGAAGGCAAGGACTTCAAACTGGCCGCCTGGGACTGGTGGTACTATGCCGACAAAATACGTGTCGCCAAGTACAGCTTCAACGAACAGCAGACCAAGCCTTACTTCTCGCTGGAAAACACCCTCAAGGGCGTGTTCTACACCGCCAACCGCCTCTATGGCATCAGTGTCACCGAGCGTGACGATCTGCCCAAGTATCACCCGGATGTACGTACCTTCGAGGTGAAAGACAAAGACGGCAGCGTTATCGGTATCTTCTTTGGCGATTACTATGTCCGTGACAGCAAACGCGGCGGCGCCTGGTCCAATGCCTATCGCCGTCAGGCGGTGGTCGATGGCGTCAACGAGCAGCCCATCATAGTCAACGTGCTCAATTACCCTCGTCCCAGTGGCAATGAGCCGACGCTGCTGACCTTCGATGAAGCCGGTACCCTGTTCCATGAATTCGGCCATGCGCTGCACGCCTTGCTGTCCAAGGTGGAGTATCGTTCCCAGTCCGGCACTTCTGTGCCCCGCGACTACGTGGAGTTCCCGTCACAGGTGATGGAAAATTGGATGACTCAACCGGATGTGCTGGCGCATTTTGCCAAGCACTATCAAACCGGCGAGGTGATCCCCCAGAGTTTGGTAGACAAGATCCGCGCCGCCAGTAAGTTCAACCAGGGTTTCGCCACAGTGGAATACATGGCAGCCACCAAGCTGGATCTGGACTGGCACAGCAGCAACGTCACCG
The DNA here is from genome assembly GCF_047314685.1 of Shewanella sp. BJSY2023SW001. Lineage (NCBI taxonomy): Bacteria > Pseudomonadati > Pseudomonadota > Gammaproteobacteria > Alteromonadales > Shewanellaceae > Shewanella > Shewanella sp. BJSY2023SW001. The sequence continues at coordinate 93,392 of NZ_JBKORF010000019.1, read as the reverse complement.
AACCTCAGGATGCGGCCGCCTTCGAGCAACAATCGCTGAGCAAAATGGGGCTGATCTCTGAGATAGCGCCGCGCTATCGCTCCACCTACTTCAGCCACATCTTCTCCGGAGGATATTCGGCCGGTTATTACTCCTATATCTGGTCTGACATTCTTGGCGCCGATGCCTTTGAGGCCTTCAAGGAAAACGGTATTTTTGACCCGGCTACCGCCAAGGCTTTTCGCAGCAACATCCTAGAGCGCGGTGGCAGTGAAGATCCTATGGCACTTTACAAGGCGTTCCGTGGTCAGGAAGCCGCCATTGAGCCACTACTGCGCAACCGCGGCCTGCTGGCGGAATAAACGCTTGCCGGATTGGTAATGCCCAGCCACGCAAACAAAAAAGCCGTTCGCTGAGTGAACGGCTTTTTTGTTCTTTCTCAGGGCTGGACTTTTTCAGGGCTGGGCTTTCTCAAGACTGGGCTTTCTCAAGGCTGACCGGTGTATTGCTTGACTCCGGGCGGGATAACAAACCAGTCCTGCTTTTCACTGACCCAGGCATGGGCGCTCGGCTCAATGATACGGGTATCTTCCAGGTTGCTGGGCTTGAGCTTGATGCTCTGCGGCTCCGCCGGGTTATAGTGATAGATACGATTGCCGCAACGACCACAAAACTTGGCGGCGCTGATATTGCCGCTGGCCGAACCACGCTGCCAATGGCTCAGTTCGCCACTGAATTCTATATCTTCGGCTCTGACAATCGCCGTAATGCTGAAGGCACTGGTGGACAGCTTCTGGCATTCCTTGCAGTGGCAGGCCACCACCATCTGCGGCGGCGCCAACAAGCGATAACTGACAGCGCCGCACTGGCAACTGCCCTTGATGGGATAACGAATAGCTTCCATAGCTTTTATCATCTTATCTTAGAAAAACACCCGCCTTTTGGCGGGTGTTATCAAAGGGTTCAGTCTACCAGACCTCGGCGCTTGAGCAGCGCATCCACTGTGGGTTTCTGGCCGCGGAACTGGATGTAGTCCTGCATCAGATCCTCACTGTTCCCCTTGGAGAGAATTGCCTGACGATACTTGTCACCATTGGCTCGTTTGAGGCCGCCTTCTGCCATGGTATGGGCAAAGGCGTCGGCAGCGAACACTTCGGTCCACAGGTAAGCATAATATCCGGCCGAGTAACCACCACCGAATACATGGCTGAAATAAGTCGACTGGTAACGCGGCAACACAGGCGCGTAATCCAGGCCATGTTTGGCACGAGCCTTGGCTTCGAAGGATTTAACGTCCGCCACTTGTTCACCGGCCTTGAGGGAGTGCCACTCCATATCAAGCAGCGCTGCGGCCAGATACTCTACCGTGTCATAGCCCTGGTTGAAGCTGGCCGCTGCTCGCACTTTTTCCAGCAAGGCTTGCGGAATCGGCTCGCCGGTTTTGTAGTGCTTGGCATAGTGAGCCAAAACATCCGGATCTGTGGCCCAATCCTCGTTGGCCTGGGAGGGGAACTCAACAAAGTCCCTCGGGGTAGCAGTACCAGCCAGGCTTGGGTATTTCACCTGCGAGAACAAACCGTGAATGCCGTGGCCAAACTCATGGAACATGGTGGTCACTTCATCAAAGGTCATCAGCGTAGGCTGACCTTCGGCTGGTTTGGGAATATTGAGCGCGTTATAGACCACAGGTTTGTTATCCAACAGGAAACTCTGGGTCACCAACTCATCCATCCAGGCGCCACCGCTCTTGCCCACTCTGGCGTAAGGGTCCAGATAGAAAAGCCCGATGGAGCTGCCGTCTTCATTGAATACTTCCCAGGCGCGGACATCCTCCTGCCATACCGGCAGATCCTTACGCTCTTTCATCGTGATGCCGTAGAACTTCTGCATGGCGTAGAACATGCCGTCATTCAGCACGGTATTGAATTCGAAGTAGGGCTTGATCTGGCTCTCATCCAGATCGTATTTGGCCTTGCGAACCTGCTCGGCATAGAAGGCCCAGTCCCATGGCTGCAGCTCAAAGTCGGCACCACTAGCCTTGATTTGCGCCTGGATATCCTTGCCTTCAGCCTTAGCCTTGGCAACGGCCTTGGGTGCCAGGTCATCCAAAATGGCAAATACCGCATCCGGATTAGCAGCCATCTGATCGGCCAGTACATAGTCAGCCCAGGTTTCATAACCCAGCAGTTTGGCCTTTTCGGCGCGCAACTGTGCCTGCTTGAGTACGATAGGACCATTGCTGGCCATGGCACGATTGGCCGAAGTCTGCCAAATTTTCTCTCTCAGGCCTCTGTCCTCCAGGCTCGACAGCAGTGGCTGGCGGGTAGTATTCACCAGGCTTATCAGGTAGCCCTCTTTACCCGCTTCCTTGGCGGCATTGGCCAGGGCGCCTATCTCATCCTCGCTCAAGCCTTTGAGCTGCGCCTTATCGGTCACCAGGATCACATCATCCTTGAACGACTTGAGAATGTTTTGCGAAAACTCGGTCGACAATGTAGCCAGCTCACCGTTGAGCTCACGCATTTGGGTCTTGTCGGCTTCGCTCAATTTGGCGCCGGCACGAACGAATTGATTGTAATAGAAGTCCACCAGGCGTTGATCTTGCGTGCTCAGGCTATCTTTATGGTGGTAGACGGCTTCAACCCGGGCAAACAACTTGGGATTGAGGAAAATATTGTCGCTGTGCTCGGTAAGCTTGGGAACGATTTCCCCTTGAATGGCTTGAAGCTCATCATTGGAAAGCAAGCTCACCATACTGAAAAACACTCTTGTTGTGCGGTTGAGAAGAGCACCGCTCTTTTCCATAGCCACTATAGTGTTATCAAACGAAGCGGCTTCGCTGTTGTTGATTATACTGGCGATCTGCTGCTTGTGTTCCTTGAGCCCGGCTTCAAAGGCCGGCAGATAGTCTGCTGTCTTTATCTTGTCGAACTGCGGCGCATGATATTGCAGCGGACTTGGGCTGAGCAGCACATTGCTTGCGGTTTGCTCAGCACTTTTTGCCTCTGGCATACTTTGACTCACTTGTTTTACCTGGGTATTGCTGACAGTTTCTTTGGTTTGCTGTTCGGCACAGGCGCTCAGCACCAGTGCAGCGCCTATGGCGGTGGCGATTAATGTCTTACGCATCTTGACTCCATTAACGGCAGGCTATTGCTTAGGGAGGGTACGAATCAGTCCTCATGGCATTCTGCATAGGACTTGTTCGCACCTTCCATTGTTATAATTTGCTACCCGGGACACCTGTCTCGGCGGGGCAACAGCCCTGTTGATTCCCGCCCCTACCTTAACAACTCTTCCGCTCTTTGGACAATGACTTAACTGTAAGAAATTCTGCTCACTTACCGTCAATTCGATATGAATGCGCATGCGTCCCGCCGATAACTCAGGCTTATCTGTCTAGACAAGAAAAGTGTGCGCCTGCCACAGCATCGGGTGGCACCAACCTGCCCAATGTCACAAATTGTCACTGGCTTTTACCGTCCAATGTCACATAAATGTCTTCGCCTTTCGCTATACTGCGCCTCGCCTAACCAGGTTAATCATATGATTAACAACAGGTTGACAAGGTGATGGCGGGAAAGTCTCCCGGGGTCAATAATAAAAACCAAGAGTAGTAAACAATGCAAACCAAGACATTAATCACACTGGCGATTGCCGCCGCACTGGGACTCAGTGCCTGTAACAGCGACGACAATGATGAACCAACGGTCAGCGTAAATCTGCGGGTATTGGAAACCACAGATCTGCACACCAACATCATGGATTACAACTATTACAGCGGCAAGGAAGACCCCACTATAGGTCTGGCCCGTACCGCCAGCCTGATCCATGCCGCCCGCAAAGAAGTCACCAACACTGTATTGGTCGATAACGGCGATCTGCTGCAGGGCAGCCCTATGGGCGACTATATGGCCAAAGTGGGTATCGCCGATGGTGAAGTGCACCCCGCCTACAAGGCGATGAACCTGCTTGATTATGCCGTGGGTAACATAGGCAACCACGAATTCAACTACGGCCTGGATTTTCTGGAAAAATCCCTCGCCGGCGCGCAGTTCCCCTATATCAACGCCAACGTTTATTGTGATGCCGATGATTGCTGGAACGGGATCAAAAAAGGTGACAACCTGTTTACCCCATACCTTATCAAGGAAACCGAGGTTAAGGACACTGACGGCAACAGCCACAAGCTCAAGATTGGTTATATAGGTTTTGTGCCTCCGCAAATTATGCTGTGGGACAAGCAGAACCTCACCGGCAAGGTACGTGCCGAGAGCATAGTGGAGAGCGCCAAGAAATTTGTGCCGCAAATGAAGGCTGAAGGCGCCGATATCATTATCGCCATTCCGCACTCAGGCATTGGCTCCACCGAAAACCCAGGCGATCCTGCTGCCGAAAACGCCACCTATGCCCTCACCTATGTCGACGGCATTGATGCCATCATGTTCGGCCACAGCCACTCCATCTTCCCCGATGCCCGCTATGGCGACTTGCCCAACACAGATGTGGAAAAAGGCCTGCTTAACGGTGTCCCCGCCGTGATGCCGGGTCGCTGGGGCGACAACATGGGCCTGGTCGACTTCAAACTGCAGCTTAAAGACGGCAAATGGACAGTGCTCTCGGCCCGCACCGAGGCACGCCCCATCTATGACGGCACCAACAAGACGCCTCTAGTGGAAGCCGATAAGGACATTCACGACGCGGTTGAGCTGGAACACCAGGGCACTATGGACTTTGTCGAGCAGCCAATCGGGGTCGCCGCCGCCGACATGTTCAGTTTCCTGACGCTGGTGCAGGACGACCCGACTGTGCAAATTGTCTCCGACGCCCAGATAGCCAACGTCAAGGCCAAACTGCCGGAAGCACTCAAGTCATTGCCGGTGCTCTCTGCAGCCGCGCCGTTCAAGGCCGGTGGCCGTCACAGCACCACCAGTGATGCCGATCAGTATGTGATGGTGGACAAAGGGCCGCTGACCTTCAAGAACGCCGCCGATCTCTATCTCTACCCCAACACTATGGTGGCGGTTAAGCTAAACGGCGCTGAGCTGAAAGACTGGCTCGAGTGTTCGGCCAACCAGTTTAACCAAATAGATCCAGCCAGCACTGAGCCGCAAGAGCTGGTGAACTATAACCACCCCACCTATAACTTTGATGTTATTGATGGCGTGACCTACAAGATAGACGTGACTCAACCGAGCAAATTCGACGCCGATTGTGCTCTGGTCAATGCCGATGCTTCGCGGATTATAGATCTGGCTTTCACCGACAACGAAGGCACTGTTTATACAGGTGAAACCCTGGCGGCCAAGGAGTTTATCGTCGCCTCCAACAACTACCGCGCCTTTGGCGGAAAGTTTGCCGGCACCGGCAGCGAGCACGTGGTACTGGAACTACCGGACACCAACCGTGAAGCTCTGGCGGCTTACATCACAGAGCAATCCAAGTACAATCCTGAAACCGACAAGTATGACGCCATGGTTAATCCCACGGCTGACTATAACTGGGACTTCAGGAATATAGATACGAATGTTGCTCTGGACATCCGCTTTGTCACCCAGGACAGTGACAAGGCCGCCAACTTCATCCAGGCCAACCAGCAAAGGACCATGACCAAGCTAAGTACCGATGAACTGGGCTTTGCCGTCTACCGCATAGATCTCAAGCCTGCCCAATAAGGCTGTCAGCTGAGACATAAAACGAACCAAGCGCCCTCAGGGGCGCTTTTTATGTTTCTTCACAGATTAAACTTGCCATGATTTAAGCCTTTGACAATGTTATAAAGTAAGTACAGTAAAACACCAGACTCACTCAGCCGTCACGACGGCAAGATTGCAGGAAATCTTTTATGTCTTCGATACCCGCGCCCTTCTCCCAAGCCTGTGAAAACAACCGCGAACCGATACTCAGGATTCTCAAACAGGCATTCTCAGGCTGCCGCAGGGTATTGGAGATAGGCAGTGGTACCGGTCAGCACTCGGTCTACTTTGCCCCAGAGTTACCGCACCTGGTGTGGCAATGCAGCGATCAACCCCAGTATCTTGATGGGATCCGCGCCTGGCATAGCAAACTCCCAGCGAGTAATCTGGCCGAGGTGATCACTCTGGAGGTGTGTTCCCCCTGGCCGCAGGCGGCAACTGAGCCGGCACCGGATGCCATCTATAGCGCCAATACTGCGCATATCATGAGTCAACCCATGGTAGAGGCGATGTTTGCCGGCATAGGCAGAGTATTGCAAAGCGGCGGCCGTTTCTGCCTCTATGGCCCCTTCAACTACCGAGGCGATTACAGCAGCGACTCCAACCGGGTGTTCGATGCCATGTTAAGGCAGCGCGATCCGCAAAGCGGCATTCGCGATCAGGAGTGGATCATGATGCTGGCCGCAGCCCAGGGGCTTGAGCTTTGTCAGGATCATGCCATGCCCGCCAACAACCGCCTGCTGGAGTTTATTCGTAAAACGGTTCGCTAACGGAGGCAAAGTGATGGGCAAAACAAATGTTTTGCCTGAAAAGTCCAGGCGCTATCTGCCTCTGAAACGCCTTTGGTTTTTACACGGCTTTGGCGTAGAGAAACAGATCTGTGGCCTTGACTTCGCCCTGCTCCAGATAGGGTTTACGCAGACTATCAATAAGCTCAAACCCGGCCGCGGCCAACTCACTGACGAAAAACACTTCGGGATAATAGTGGATAAAGACCCTGTCTCCGGAACTGGAGCTTTGATAGCCGGACGCTTGATAGTCATCCTCCATCGAGGCCAGATACAGGAGCCCGCCGTCATTCAGTAGCGCACGGCAGTCTTGCAGTAAGGCCATCACGTCCTGACGTTCAAGATAAGGCGTGACGAAGAGCAGAAGTATTGCATCAAAACCCTCTGGCGTGTCTAAGTCTTCTAGGTCATCAAGGGTATTAGAGCCATCAGAAACCCCAATACTTACGGGCGCAGCAGTGTTTTCAGACACATCAAGGGGGGCGATAGCCTGCACGGCATCAGTTTCAAGCAGCGACGTCAGACAACCAAGCTTGCGGCTATCCAGCCGATAAAAACGTCCCTCGGGCAACAATTCACCGGCAAGCGCCACCATGGCCGGCGCCGCATCTATACCCACTATCTCGAGCTCAGGCACCCTGTCTACCAACGTGCCGCTGACATGCCCTGGGCCACAGCCTATATCCAGTAACCGCAGGCGCCGCCCGGCACAGGCCTGATACTGCTTCAGCAAAGAGGCGAATCGGTTATGGGCCGAGTCATAACAATCGTTGCCGGCAAACTTATCCCGATAGGAAAGCGCCATTTTGTCAAAGGTTGCCACGGTTTCCCGGTACTTATCCATTGTGCTTCTCTCCCTGCACCATCAAGAGTCGAGGCTCAGCATACTGACTGGCACAAAAAAAAGCCAACCTCAAGGGTTGGCTTTATCAGAGAGGACTTATTCGCAGCTTCCCTTATCAAGGATGGCAGACGTTATGCAGCTCCAGGTTGGTACCTATATCCTTGTTGCGGTTGGCCTTGGCATCGTCGTTACGCAGCTGGGTCAGATGATCCAGATAGGCCTGATCCACATCCTTGGTGATGTAGTGACCATCAAACACTGAGGTTTCAAAGCGCTTGATATCCGGGTTTTCCATTCGCACCGCTTCCACCAGATCGCTCAGATCCTGGAAGATGATGCCATCTGCGCCAATGATACGGGCGATTTCATCGGCATCACGGCCATGAGCAATCAGCTCATTGGAGGTTGGCATGTCTATGCCGTAAACGTTGGGGAAGCGGATCTCAGGCGCAGCCGAGGCGAAATACACCTTCTTGGCGCCGGCTTCACGGGCCATCTCGATGATCTGCTCTGAGGTGGTACCACGCACTATGGAGTCGTCCACCAGCAGCACATTCTTATCCTTGAACTCGGCGCTGATGGCATTGAGCTTGCGTCTGACCGACTTCTTGCGCTCCTGCTGCCCAGGCATAATGAAGGTACGGCCGATATAGCGGTTCTTCACGAATCCCTGACGGTAAGGCAGATCCATGCCACGGGCAATTTCCAGGGCGATATCACAGGAGGTTTCCGGAATAGGGATCACCACATCGATATCATGGTCATACCATTCCTTACGGATCTTCTCACCCAGCTTGGCACCCATGTTGACCCGGCTGGCATAGACTGACACCTTGTCTATGGTGGAGTCCGGACGGGCAAAGTAAACGAATTCGAAGATACAAGGGGCATAACTTGGCGCTTCGGCGCACTGACGGGTAAACAACTCACCTTCCGTGGTGATATACACGGCTTCGCCGGGAGCCACATCGCGCATCACTTCGAAACCAACGGCATCCAGTGCCACACTCTCTGAAGCCACCATATACTCGGTCCCAGAGGCTGTCTCATGCTTACCAAGCACCAGAGGACGAATACCGAAAGGATCGCGAAATGCCACCAGGCCCTGACCAATAATCATAGCCACCACGGCGTAGGCACCGCGGGTATCGGCGTGCACCCGGGAAACGGCATCGAACACTTCATCCGGGCTCAAGGTCAGGCTGTCGGTTTTGTCCAGCTCATCGGCCAACAGGTTGAGCAGCACTTCAGAATCGGACGTGGTGTTCACATGGCGACGCTTGTTGCGCAGCCCTTCGGCCAGTTGCAGTGTGTTGGTCAGGTTGCCGTTGTGCGCCAGAGAGATCCCGAAAGGAGAGTTCACATAAAACGGTTGGGCTTCAGAGGCACTGGAGCTGCCGGCGGTGGGATAACGCACATGGCCTATGCCGGCGTTGCCCTGCAGCCGCTGCATATGCTTGGGTTCAAATACGTCCTTGACCAGACCATTGGCCTTACGCAGGCGAAAGGCATTCTGATCGATAGTCACTATGCCTGCAGCATCCTGGCCACGGTGTTGAAGCACTGTCAGTGCATCATAGATGGTCTGATTGACCGCCGAGCGGCCAACGATTCCGACGATACCACACATGGGTAAGCTTCCTCATTGTAAGATGTTCTGATAATTGTATTTTTTATATTTTGGGTACAAAGCTTGAGGTATTTTCCAAGTAGTCAAAAAACCACTGGATAACCACCCCGAATTCGGGCACCAGTTGCGAACCCTGCCACCAATCGGTTTTGGGCGCGCCGGTAAAGGCATCCATAAAAAAGAGTATGGCACTGACTATCAATGCGCCGCGCAGCGCACCGAAACACAGGCCAAGAATTCTGTCCGTTCCCGAGAGCCCTGTCTTGGAGACCAACTGGCCTATCAAATAGTTCACCAAGGCCCCCACTATCAGGGTGACAACAAACAGGATGGTGATAGCAACCCCGTTTCGCAGCACCTCATCATTGATTTGGGTGATATGAACGGCAAGGTCTTGATAAAACTGGCTGGCGATGAAAAAGGCGGCGAACCAAACCACCAGCGACATGGCTTCTTTGGCAAAACCACGGATCAGACTGATAAGAGTCGATAATCCGATAACTATTATGATGGCGTAATCTATCCAAACCATGGGTAGAAGTATCCGGTGAAGATTTAAGTCGGCGGGATTCTACCAGAGAAGGCAAGCATTCTCACCCCCGGGGCGTAAATAATTGCTTGCCGACTCGGGGCAAACTGTCATCTTTCCTGTGGGTTATAGCGAACTACTTTACCCTTGAGTTTGGTCAGCTGTTCCACTTTCTGCTGTTGCTGTTTGATGCGTTCGCTGGAGACATCCGGACCGACAAACACCCGGGTCAATTTGCCGTCCACAGGCTTATCCGGCAAGGTATAGGCGCTGAATCCGGCCTTGCGCAATTTGGCCACCAGGGCTTTGACATTGGCCGCATTACTGAAGGCGCCGAGCTGTAAAGTCCAGGCCGCATCACTGGGTTTGGCCTTGGGTTCGGGAGTCTTTTTGGCCTCCTGCGGCTTGGATTGGGCGGTGTTGGAAACACTGTTTTCGGTAGCCTTCACCTCGGGAGCGGGTTCGACTTCAACCTGAGGCTCGTCTGTCTCCTGCGCCAAGTCCAGAGTCTCGGCGACATCCAGGGTTTGAAACTCCCCCGGCTCCGCCAATTGCGATTCGGTATCCGGCCGCAGCGGAATTTCAGTGAACTGCTCTTGCTGGCGCTCTTTCTTGCCATCGAGAATGTCAGGTAAAAAGATCACCCCCAAGGCGACCAATACTACGGTACCTACCAGACGGTTATGAAACTGAGTCGACAAAATATCTTCCTTCCAGTCTTAGATAAGCGCTTTAAAGCCCGAAACAGTGTAAAAGGAGCCAAAGACAATTACCACATCTTCGGCGCCGAGTTTGGGTTTGAGGTATTGCCAGCAATCTTGCATCTGTTCAAATTCCCGGGCGTCACAGCCATCCGGCAGGGCTTTTCGCAAACGGCCGGCATCGGCACCACGCTCATTATGCAAGGTCACCAACAACCAGCTGTCTATGCTAGGCGCCAGCGCTTGCATTACGCCTTCGATATCCTTGTCCTTGAGCATACCGCAAACGCCATAGACTCGCCCCTTGGCCTGCAGTTCATCCAGCCTTTGCGCCAGATAGCGGGCCGCGTGGGGATTGTGCGCCACATCCAAAATAATCAGCGGCGCCTCGCAGATATGCTCCATTCTGCCGCTGAGCCTGGCACTGGCGAGCCCTGAGCAAATCGCCGCTTCGGAAAGCTCAGGCCAGAGTTGTTCCAGCGCCGCCAAGCTGGTGGCGGCATTGGGCAGAGGTAATTGCGGCCTGGGTAAGCCCTCAAACTGCCAGTGCTCACCGCAAAAATCCCAGCCAGTGCTGGTTTGCTTGTAGCAAAACGCCTGCCCCACCGCCTTGAGTAAGGCGCCCTTTTCATTGGCAACCTCAACCACGCTGGCAGGCATCTCGGCATCGCCTACTATCGCCGGGCGGTTGTGACGGAAGATGCCGGCCTTCTCACGGCCAACCAGTTCCCGGGTGTCACCAAGATACGCCTGATGATCAAGATCTATGGCGGTTACCACACTGACATCGGCATCTATGATATTGGTAGCATCCAGCCGGCCTCCCAGGCCCACTTCCAGAATAACCAGATCCAGCTTGGCCTGCTTGAACAGCAGTAATCCAGCCAGGGTGGCATATTCAAAGAAGGTCAGCGAGGTGTCGCCTCTGGCCGCCTCTATGATTTCAAAGGCCGAGATAAAGTCGCTATCCGGCGCATCGACACCGTCTATCCGCACCCGCTCATTGTAATTGAGGATATGGGGCGAGCTGTAAACTCCGACCCGATAACCCGCCGCGCGCATGATCTGCTCCAGCATACGGCAAGTGCTACCCTTGCCATTGGTACCGGCAACTGTGATCACCTTGGTGCTGCCCAGTGACTGCACCCCGAGCCTGGTGGCAACTTGGGTGACCCGCTCGAGCCCCATGTCGATTTCAGTCGGATGAATAGCCAGCAGGTAGTCCAGCCAAACTGACAAAGGAGCATCGGCTCCAGGTAGTGGCGGCAGATGAGCGGATGATTGCGACATTTGATTCTTCCCTTAAATCTTGATGTTGCCGCAAGCAAAAGCGTGGCGGCAACAGCATGCTAATGGTTTCAGTCCGGCATAAACAGTGGGCCCATGGCCAACTTGGGCAGTTGATATTGCTCAGGATAGCTGACATGCACCAGATAGAGGCCATTAGGTTTAGCCGTGGGGGCAGCCTGGGTTCTGTCTTTGAGCTCCAGCAACTGTCCCAGCCAATCCAGCGGCTGATTGCCAAGTCCTACTTCCAGCAGCGAGCCGACTATGTTGCGCACCATGTGATGCAAAAAGGCATTGGCTTCGATATCCACTATCACATACATGCCCTGGCGGGTCACACTGACCCTGTGCACATTGCGAAACGGGGTGCGCGACTGGCATTGGATCGCCCTGAAACTGGTGAAGTCGCGCTCACCCAGCAGATACTGGGCCGCCTGATGCATCTTCTGCTCGTCGAGGTCACCGTGATAATGGCTGACGCCACCACGCAAAATGCCGGGACGGAAATTATGGTTGTAGATGATATACCGGTAGCGGCGAGCAGTTGCCGAAAAGCGGGCATGAAAACTGTCGTCTACCTCTTTGGCCCAGCGCACCGCAATATTGTCCGGCAGATTGGCATTGACGCCCAGGGTCCAGGCGCCTTCTTTACGAATGGCAGAAGTATCAAAATGCACCACTTGCCCGGTGGCGTGTACCCCGGCATCGGTGCGACCGGCGCATTGCAGTGCTATCGGCTCATTGGCGACCAGAGACAAAGCTCGCTCCAACTGCCCCTGAACTGAATCCACTTCGGCCTGGCGCTGCCAACCATAATAGCCGCTGCCGTCATATTCGATACCCAACGCAATACGCATCTGTTTCTCCCCTGATCTCAAGGCGGCGAATTCTACCACAGAGCAGGCATTCGCCTCCAAGAAAAAGCCCGGACAATAAACGGACTGCATAAAAAACGGCGCCTGGGCGCCGTTTGAGTATTGACTGAGCTCTAGCCCAAGGTTTTTATCAGGGCTGCGGCTTCCTCTTGCTGGCGAGCGTTACCATCAAGCTCCACCTCTTTAAGCAATGCCTTGGCGCTGTCTTTGTCATCGATTTCGATATAGGCCCGCGCCAAGTCCAGCTTGGCGTTGACAGAGTTTTCCTCATCATCGACGTCGACCATAGCGGCGGCGCCAACGAGGGAATCGAGTTCGGCCATATCCACGTCCAGTTCCTTGTAGGGGTCGGTATCACTGTTGCCTTCATCGGCTTCACTGAGCAGGCGCTCAATATCGATAAATCCGTTTTCCTTCTGGAAGGCGCTGAGATCGTGCTCCGGCACCATGCTGGAAGCGACCTTGCCTTTTGCTTTGGCATCGAGGGCTGCCAGCGCTTCATCCACTGTCAGTTTATGATCTTCGAGATCCAGCGAGTCATCATCATCCAGTTCAAGACTGAATTCTTCATCCACCTCGGCTTCGTTGACAACGTTTTCAGAGAAAGCGGCCAACAGATCATCGTCGCTCAGACTCTTATCACTGTCGTCACTATCCTGGGCCAGGCCGATATCCAGAGCCTGCTCGGTATCTGTTAGGCTGTCTTCAACTTCAACAGCCTGTTCCTGGCTTGAGAGCTCCTCTTGAGTCAAGAGCTCTTCTATGGCTGTAGGCTGTTGCTCTTCTTGCGCCGAGGGCTCTTTTTTCGCTGAAGGCTCTTCCTCAACCAAGGGCTCTTTGGGTGCGGAGGGCTCCCACTCAAGCATATGGGGATCATGGCTTTTGCCGCCGGCCTTGAGATCGTCGAAGAAGCCGGAATCCTTGTCGCTGCGTTGACCGCTTTGCAGCTCGTTATCGCTATCCCTGCTCTCATCGGCCAAAATATCGGTTTCATCAGGCTTCTTAGGCTCGTCCAAGTCCTCAGCCTGCGACAAGCCTGCCAGCATGGTATCCAATTCGGCATCGCTGCGCTCAGTGGCATCATCAGACTCAACCTCTGAGCTATCTTCCTCGTCTGTTTCAGCGATTGCCTCATCAGGGTTGTCTAGCGCAACAACATCATCCGCAAGCCCTGCCAACAAGGCGTCCAGATCTTCACTCTCTTCCTCAGCTTGAACCGGCTCTGCTGCTTGAGTCTCGACAGCTTCGTCCAAGTCATCGAAACCTGCCAGCAAGGCATCTATGTCTGCCTCTGTATCGCTGGAGTCTACGGCAACCTTGTCATCTTCAAGCTCGGCGGCGATAACGTCGCTTAAGTCTTCCTCTTCAGAATTCAGTTCTACCGGCGAGTCGAATCCTGCGAGCAAAGCATCTATGTCCGCTTCTTCGCCCAGCTCGGTACCAGTTGAGTCATCCTCATCCAGCTCGGCGGCTATGGCAGCACTGAGATCTTCCTCGGCTTCAGCCCTACTATCGTCTTCAACTTGAGCACTGGCTTCAATTTGAGGTTCTGTGTCTTCTTTGACGTCAAACCCGGCCAGCAGCGCATCGATATCGGCTTCCTGTGTCTCATCCAGAGTCTCGTCAGCCTGCTCATCTTCGGCCAATTCGGCGGCGATAGCGGCACTGAGATCTTCATCCAGCTCTGCCTTCGCTTCTCTCTCTGAAATCACCTCTTTGTCTTGTTCAAAAGCAAACTCTTGATCGAGTTCTTGGCTAAAACCCTGTTCAAAAGCAGCAGTCACATCTTCCGGTAGGGTTTCACTCAGATCAGGCTCTGATGCTGGAACACTTTCGGCCTGCCAATCTTCAGGAATAACTTCCTGTTTATCGGTATCGTCCAAGCCAGCCAGCAATGAGTCCAAGTCTTCCTCGCCAGCATCTTCCTGCTCACCGGCCTCTTGTTCACCCATAGCTTCAGCCCAGAGATCATCGAGCGACTGACCTTCATCTTCAGCCTCTTGGCTGGTATCCCCTTCGCCTGAGTCGATGAACATCTCCTGCGCCATATCCATCTGCTCGTTGTCACTCTCAACTTCCGGCTCAGGCTGCAGCGCTGAGCTGTCGACATCCAGCAATGAATCAATGGAATCGTCCGGATCATCGTCCAGACGCACGGCCAGTTCATCGTTGGCGTTTGCCATCTCGGCCGTGGCCGCGCCGGCAACAGCTGCGGCTGCCATTGGAGCAGCATCTGTCTGTGGCGCTTGACCATTAGCCTGCTTACGCTTGCGGCGCAACATGCTCCACAGCAGCAACAACAACAATACCGCGGGTACTGCGGCAGCCAGCACCAACAATAATGGGTTATCCATCAAACTGCGCCAGAGGTCGTCCGGCTCATTCGCCGTAGCATTGGCGACTTGAAGCTGCTGTTTGAGATCAGCATTTTCGGCCTTGAGTTGCTGTTCCTGTTTTTTACTGGCCTGTAGTGACTCTTCCAATACCGATAGACGCTGATTCAGCTCATCAATTTGCGCCTGCAGCCCTTGGTTATCCGTATTGGCCACCAAGAGTTGATCCTGAGCACGCCCCAGCTCATCGGTCAGACTCAGGTTGCGGCTCTGCAATGCTTCAATGCTGTTATCGTCTGCCGTTTCTTGGGTTGCTTCTGTTACTGTATTTGAGGATTTAGTAGAAGCCACTTGAGTGGGTTCAGTGGATGACTCACTGACTTTGGGCTGCTCACTGTTATCCTTGACACTTGTACTCACCTTGGATAGCTGCGTCGCAGGTTGAGGTTGGGTGGCCGTCGTTGGCTCTTTTACGGCTTGGCTTGAATGCTCTGGGGCTTTAGCGGTTTCAGTTTTGCCATTATCTGCTTTTAGCGGCTTACCGGAAGACCAGCGCTTATCATCCTGTTCGGCGCGAGCTCTGGCCATACTCAAAGGAATAGCCTGCATCACCTCCTTGGAAGGGATAAGCAGTATCATGCCCCGTTCGAGGCTGTTGTAGTTATTGGATGAGAAAGCGTGCGGGTTGGCTTCAAAAATCGCGGCCATGACCTGATAGATACTGACACTGGGATCCGGTCTGACTTTCTGGGCAATACTCCAAAAGGTGTCCGATGTTGTCGTCGGGCCATACTGGCGCACCTGCTGGCGCACTTGACCGTCGGGACCGGTAATTTTCAGGCCTTCTGCATGGGCGGGTTCTATAAGACTACTTGGGTTCAGGGCAAAAAAAGCGGCCATCAGGCCAACAAGATATGAAGTGCGAAAGTTCATCCATTCTTCCCTTTCAAGCGCTGGTTTCGCCGGCTGACGACTGGCTTTAGGCATTTGTATTTATTGAGATTACTATAAACCAGAAATGTCCGCCCTGCTACTGTTCACATTTGCAAAACAAAAAAAGCCTGCAAACTGCAGGCTTTTTCAACAGAAACAAAGCGTTTAGGAAAAGTGCTTCCAGCCTTGCATGTAAGTCTGAAAGCACAGGCAGAGCCCTCGTGGGACTGACTCGCACCTTCCTTAGAGATAATCGCGGATCAGGATCTCACCTATCTGTACACTGTTGAGCGCCGCACCCTTACGGATATTGTCAGAGACCACCCAAAGATCTATACCCAGATCGTGGGAGATATCCTTGCGCACCCGGCCGACATACACAGGATCACTACCGGCGCCTTCAGTAACAGCTGTCGGATAATCGTCATCATCTTCAAACAGCACCACGCCTTCGGCATCCCGCAACACTGCCTTGACTTCGGCAGCATCAACCGGCTGCAGCGTCTCGATGTGAATCGCTTCCGAGTGTCCATAGAACACAGGGACCCGCACCGCAGTAGGGTTCACCAGAACTTCGCTGTCGCCGAGGATCTTATGGGTCTCCCAAACCATCTTCATCTCTTCTTTGGTGTAGCCATTTTCCATAAACCTGTCTATGTGCGGCAACACGTTGAAAGCTATCTGCTTATCATAAACCTTGGGTTCTGAAGGCAAGCCTTGCAACAACTTTGCAGATTGACCCGCCAGCTCTTCAATCGCCTTTTTACCTGTACCGGAAACCGACTGATACGTGGCCACATTGATACGGCTGATCCCAAAAGCATCATAGATTGGCTTGAGCGCCACCAACATCTGAATCGTCGAGCAGTTGGGGTTGGCAATAATATTACGGTTACGGAAGTCGGCAATCGCCTGTGGATTGACCTCTGGAATAACCAATGGAATATCCAGGTCGTAACGGAAGTGAGAGGTGTTATCTATCACCACACAACCTGCATCGGCCGCAATTGGCGCCCATTTCGCCGAGACGTCACCGCCGGCAGAGAAGAAGCCTATCTGCGCCTGAGTCCAGTCGAAGCTTTCTACATCGAGGATCTCCACCTGTTTACCGTGAAAACTCACGGTTTCACCGGCGCTGCGACTACTGGCCAGTGGAAACAGATTCGCCACCGGGAAGTTACGCTCCTCGAGGATTTCTATCATGGTTTGACCCACGGCTCCTGAAGCACCCAATACGACAACGTTAAATTCCTGCGACATTTACAGACCGACTCCTGAAAAACCTAAATGAGACAACCAATCTACCCCAGAACCGCCGACATTTGAAAGAGTCAAAGCACTGAATTCTCGCCTATGGCGGTGATTTTTTCTCATGTCATCAAAACCTGTGGGGTTTTTCAGCATTTTCCGGAATTTTTCATCGTCATCACGCAGATCATAAATAAATCGGCACAAGGACAATAATGCCTTTTCATCGGGCGAACTACTGATATCGAGCCGGGAGCTCCAACGCTCAGGCAATAACGCCCCAAGTGACTTGTCCGCCGGGCGGTTGAGTATCGCCATCAAGGACTGATATAACATGAAAGTGCCCCGGGCCTTGCCCTCCAGGCTGTAACCGGCAATATGCGGTGTAGCAAACTCCACCAGAGGCACCAGCTCCAGCATGGGATTAGGCTCCCCTTGCCAAACATCCAGCACTAACTTGAGATCCGGTCGCTTGGCCTTGACCCGGATCAGCGCGTGATTATCTATCACTTCACCGCGGCAACAGTTAAGCAACCAGCAGCCGGGTTTCAGCGTTTCCAGTCGCTGCTCGTCAAACAGATACCAAGTAGGATGCTCGCCATCTCGGGTCAGAGGTACGTGCAGACTAATGATATCGGCACCGGCAATCAGTTCATCCAGGCTAACAAAGCGGCGGCTGTCGCCGGCCTTGGCCAGTAAGGGATCGCAGAGCAAGGTATTAACTCCGTATGCCTCCAGGCAGCGCGCCAGTGCCGAGCCTGTGTTACCGGCACCGACTATGCCAACGGTTTTGCCCTTAAGCTGAGTGTCAAATCTGTTGGCCAGCTCCAACATGGCGATAAAAGCATACTCGCCAACCGCGATGGCATTGCATCCGGGTGCGTTGAAAAAGGGGATGTTGCGGGACGCCAGATAAGCCTTGTCCACATGATCTGTCCCTATGGTGGCACTGCCGACAAACTTAAGTTTATGTGCGCCTGCCAGCAGTGCCTCATTGACCTTGGTGACCGAGCGCACCAGCAAAACATCGGCGTCGGCTACTGTGGCCGCATCCAGATGACGGCCATCGACGGCTACTATCTCCCCCAGCTCGGCAAACAAGGGCTGCACATAGGGCATGTTTTCATCAACCACCAACTTCATCGACTTTCCTGCTCTGTTGTGGATTAAACCGCTATTCTATCAGCGAGCTAGATGCTTGTCTGAGTCCGGCGCACATTTGCGGAAGCTACTAACAAGTTCTGTGTCAGCTCATAAGCAAAGAAGGAAGCCATTTGGCTTCCTTCTTGATTCAGTGAAACAAGGCGTTTACTTGTATTTACGCATCACCAGGGTAGCGTTGGTGCCACCGAAACCGAAGCTATTGCTCATAACAGTGTTGAGCTCGGCGTCGCGGTATTCACGCACAATTGGCATACCTTCTGCGGCCTCGTCCAGGTTGTCGATATTGATTGATGGCGCGATAAAACCTTGTTCGAGCATCAACAAGCTGTATATAGCCTCATGAACACCGGCTGCGCCCAGGGCGTGGCCTGTCAGTGACTTGGTTGAGGCAATCGCCGGCATCTGGCCGTCGAAGACTTCACGCAGGGCTTCCAGCTCTCGCACATCACCGACAGGGGTAGAAGTGCCGTGAGTGTTAACGTAATCGATAGGTGTATCTACTGACTCCAGCGCCATCTTCATGCAACGCACCGCACCTTCGCCGCTTGGGGCTACCATGTCATAACCGTCAGATGAAGCGCCATAACCTATGACTTCAGCATAAATCTTGGCGCCGCGGGCCAGCGCGTGCTCCAGCTCCTCGACAATCACTATGCCGCCGCCGCCAGAGATAACAAAGCCATCACGGTCGGCATCATAGGTGCGGGAAGCCTTTTCCGGTGTGTCGTTATACTTGGTCGACAAGGCGCCCATAGCGTCAAAGCCCATGGTCAGGGTCCAATCGATCTCTTCCGCGCCGCCGGCAAAGACCATATCCTGTTTACCCATCTGGATCAGTTCCACCGCATGGCCGATACAATGCGCACTGGTGGCACAGGCTGAGCTGATGGAGTAATTCATCCCTTTGATTTTGAAGGGCGTCGCCAGACAGGCACTGGCAGTAGAAGACATTATCCGCGGCACAATATAAGGACCCACGCGCTTGACGCCTTTAGCACGCAGGGTGTCAGCCGCCTGAACCTGGTTGGAAGACGAAGCGCCACCGGTACCAACAATGAGACCTACACGAGGATCTGAATACTGCTCTTCGGTCAGACTGCTGTCTTCAATAGCTTGCTGCATAGCCAAATAGGCGTAGGCTGCGGCATCCCCCATAAAACGCAACGCCTTGCGATCGATATGCTCGGCGGGATTGAGTTTGATGTCGCCCCAGACATGACTGCGCAGCTGCATCTCCTCAAACTGATCTGAGTGGGTGATACCACTGCGGCCAGCCTTGAGAGATTCTGTCACTTCTTGTTTGTTATTACCGATACTTGATACAACGCCAATTCCGGTGATCACGACTCTTTTCATGTTTTACTATCCATTCCGTACAATTCAGTACCTACTTTTGCTGACGCCATGTTAGCCGTTTTACAGCATTTAAGTGGTCAGCTTTCCGTAAACTTGGGTAAAATAATGCCGAACAAGGCCTCCAGAGTAAAAAATTGCCCGTGAAACAGGAACAACTTCGGCCATCCGGCAGTGAAAATACGCAAACTTGCAGTCAAAATCCCACATCTGTGGAAACAACACAAGCCCCGACGGCGACTCTTGCGCCCTACCAACAAATCCGTTTCGGTGACAAGCCCTTCGGGCGGCAAATTTGTCTGGCGGCGGTAGGCAGTGAAGCCCTGTTGCCGCTGCTGCAACTCTGGAGCCAACTACGACAGAATTATCCCAAGCTTGTGTTACAACTCTTGCTGTTTGCCGCCGATAAAGATTCCCGGGCAGAATCGCTCAAGGTCCTGCAAAGCAAACTGCCATTATGGCAGACCACCGAAGCTACGGCATTCGCCGAACATCAAACAAGCGCAGTAATGGCGCTTCTTGCCGAGCTGCAGGCAGGTAAACCTCTGGCAATCCCCGGCTGCCAACGTTTTGTGCTCGATGGTGGCAGGTTGACACTGGATCTCTACCTTGAATTTGACGCCACCTTGCTCAAAGAGTTGCCTGGGGTAAACCATAACGGCTGGATAGACAACTGGCTCTGGCTTGCAGAGTCCTTACCCTCTCAGGCAGCGGTCTGGCAGATGGCGCGCTTGGCTAAAGACTACGCCTCCTTGCTGTGCCTGCCAAGTAAGAGAAGCGCTCTTGCCTCTATTATGGTCAATAGCGGGCTCAATATAGTAGATTTTAACGGGCCGGCAGCACTGCTTTTGACTCAACAAACTGAGCTCGAGCCCATCGCCAAGGCAGAACGCCTTGCCTTGCGGCGCCAAAGCAATGCCAGACTGGCGCCCTGGCCGCTCTACCGGGAGCCTATGCTTGCAGATGATGAATCTATTGCCATTATTGGCGCCGGTGTGGCCGGCAGTCAGCTGGCATTGTCATTGGCAGAGCGCCAACAAGCCAGCCAGGTATTTTGCAGCGAGGATAACGCGGGTGAAAGTGCCAGCGGCAACCGACAAGGTGCACTATACCCGCTGTTGACGCCGGAAACATCAGAGCTCAACACCCTGTTCCAACAAGGTTTTCTCTTCAGTCGACGGCGGATAACCGCCCTGACTGCCGCCGGGTTCGATATCGCCCATGACTTTTGCGGTGTGTTACACACGGGCTATGATGAGCGAAGCCGCGCCCGCCTGGATAAGATTGCCGAGGGCCAAAACTGGCACCCGGATATTCTGCGCCGGATCGACAGCTTTGAAGCTACTGAGCTTGCGGGATTGGATATAGAAGAAGATGGCCTTTTTTACCCTCTGGGTGGCTGGGTCTGCCCCAGAGCACTGTGCCGCGCCGCCATCCAATACGCCGTCGACTCGAGTTACTGTGACTTTCAACCCCGAACCCATATCAAGGCGATTTCAAGAGAGGATCACCTCTGGTGGTTAAGTGCTGCCGATGGTCGCCGCTTTGGGCCATTCAAGAAGCTGGTGTTGGCAAGCGGCGCTTCGCTGACGGCGCTGCCACAAACTTCGGCCCTACCCGCCTCACCTTTTCGCGGCCAGGTCAGTGAAGTTGCAACCCAAGGCGGGTTGGGAGCGCTTAAGGCAGTGCTGTGCGCCAAGGGATACCTCACTCCGGCCTGGGAGGGGATTCATTGCCTGGGAGCCAGTTATATCAAAGATCCCGAGCAGTTGGCCTACAGCGACGCCGAGCAGAGAGAAAACCTGCAAAAAATCGCCATGAGTTATCCGGATGCCGACTGGCACCGGGGGCTGGTGATGGGACAAGATGCCAGAGTAGGGGTGCGTATGGTCACCCGGGATCACTTTCCCATGTTGGGGCAAGCACCGGATGTCGGTGCACTAATGCAGGCTTATCAGCAACATCAGCACACACCCGAGAGTGCCCGCTACTGGCAACAGACACTGGCGCCTGTGCATCCCGGTCTTTATATTCTTGGTGGTTTGGGCTCACGCGGCCTCAGCACAGGTCCATTGGCGGCGGAAATTCTGGCATCAGAGCTTTGTCATCAACCCTTGCCGGTAGGCAGTACGCTGCTGCAGCGCCTTAATCCCAACCGGATGTGGATGCGCAAACTTATCAAGGGTAAAGCGCTTTAATATTGAATGAATTAACCAAGACATGCATGGGCAAACCGAGCTTAATAGAGGAAGCTGTTATCAAAGCCTCACTCAGAAACTATCGCATCCATGGATAATCTATATCCATTAGCCGACAGTATTGCCATTCTGGCATCGGCCACAGCTCGTCAAACCGTTTAAGTTGAATGGAACGCCCGTCCACGAATAACATTCCAAATGAACCAACACAGGTAATCAATCGAGATAAAAAATGCCGCTCAGCATAACTGAACGGCATTGTACTTTAAGACTGCTTTTGCAGATGCAGACTTAAACTATATTACAGTTCTTCAGCATTCTCAGACAGGTAGGCAGCAACACCGTCTGGGCTGTCTTTCATGCCTTTCTTGCCTTTTTCCCAACCTGCAGGACAAACTTCACCGTGCTCTTCGTGGAATTGCAGCGCGTCAATCATACGCAGCATTTCATCGACGTTACGGCCAAGAGGCAGATCGTTAACGACCTGGTGACGCACCATGCCTTCTTTGTCGATCAGGAAAGAACCGCGGAAAGCCACACCGGCTTCAGGGTGTTCAACGTCGTAAGCCTTACAGATATCGTGGCGAACGTCGGCTACCAGAGTGTATTGAACCTGGCCGATACCGCCTTTTTCCACTGGGGTGTTACGCCATGCATTGTGAGTAAACTGAGAATCGATAGAAACACCGATCACTTCAACGCCACGCTTCTTGAACTCTTCCATGCGGTGATCGAAGGCGATCAGCTCAGATGGGCACACGAAGGTGAAATCCAGTGGGTAGAAGAACACTACCGCAGGCTTGCCTTTGATTGCTGCTGTCAGGTTGAAGCTGTCAACAATTTCACCAGAACCCAGAACAGCTGCTGCAGTAAAGTCCGGAGCCGGACGGCCTACTAATACGCTCATTTTATACCTCCATCTATGGATTGAGCTGTGAATAAAACAGAATCCGTTTTAACTACAAGCCATTATAAGAGGTGCCATGCACCTGACAACCTATTTAGGATCAATATCACGCTTTTGCTGCATTTTAAGGCTTGTCTGGGTAAGAAATCGGCAAGTGTGCGGCCACGGCAATAACCTGGCTCACAAAGCGACTCGATAACCTCAGGATCCAGTTCACAAAGAGAGATTTTTTCCCGCAAACACTGATTGCAGCTGGACATCCAAGCCCCCCCAGTCAAAAATAGCCCCTTTGTTTAGCGAATAAGACTTTACTATGAACGCAGTTGTGATTGCCGTCTGTCTGATGCTCGCTCTCAGCCTGGCCCGGGTCAATGTGGTGATCGCCTTGACGATCAGTGCCCTGGTCGCCGGCTTGATGGGAGGACTGGACATCCACCAGACCATAGAGGCATTCAATACCGGCCTGGGCGGAGGTGCCCAGATAGCCCTGAGTTATGCCCTGCTCGGCGCCTTTGCCGTGGCCCTGTCCCATTCCGGGCTGACCACTTTGATCTCCACTACTGTGATCAAGGCCCTTGGCAAAGATCCCGATAGTCAAAATCTCAAGTGGGTTCGCAGCCTGTTGCTGCTGTCGCTGCTGGCCATGGCTATCAGCTCACAAAATATTCTGCCGATCCATATCGCCTTTATCCCCATTCTGGTGCCGCCCCTCTTGCATCTGATGTCCAAACTCAAGCTGGACAGGCGTTTGGTCGCCTGTGTTATCACCTTCGGCCTGGTCACCACTTATATGGTGTTGCCTGTGGGCTTTGGCGGCATATTTCTAAACGACATACTGCTGGCAAACCTGCAGTCCAACGGCTTAGAGGCCCAGTCAGGGGATATTCCCCAAGCCATGCTTATTCCGGCCGCCGGCATGCTGGCCGGACTGTTGACGGCCGTGTTTATCAGCTATCGCAAGCCAAGAGAGTACCGGGAAGAGCAGATCCTCGCCGCCGAGCCGGAAACCGGACTCAGCAAGCGCAACATCACCATTGCCGTGCTGGCCATTCTGGCGACTCTGCTGGTGCAGCTGCAGACAGATTCGATGATTTTCGGCGCACTGGTCGGCTTTATGATCTTCTCATTCAGCGGCGCGCTCAAACATGTGGCCGATGAAGATATCTTTAACCAAGGCGTGCGCATGATGGCCAACATAGGCTTTATCATGATAGCCGCCGCCGGTTTCGCCGCCGTGGTCAAACAAACCGGTGAAGTGCTGACTCTGGTGAGTGCCATAGGTGAGTTGATTGGTGACAACAAGGGCCTTGGCGCGCTGTTGATGCTGGTGGTGGGTCTGTTGATCACCATGGGTATTGGCTCATCCTTCTCGACTATCCCTATTATTGCCACCATCTATGTGCCGCTGGCGCTGAACTTTGGTTTCTCTGTGCCTGCGGTTATCGCGCTGGTCGGCACCGCCGCAGCGCTTGGGGATGCCGGCTCACCGGCATCGGACTCGACGCTCGGCCCCACCGCCGGCCTGAATGCCGATGGTCAACACGACCATATCCGCGACAGCGTGATTCCAACCTTTATTCACTACAATATCCCGCTGCTGATCTTCGGCTGGATTGCCGCCATGGTACTCTAAGCACTGCCTTGGGGAATGATGGCCCTGAATACAAAAAGCCAGTCTGTATCAGACTGGCTTTTTTGCTTTAGCGGCCTGCTTTACAAGCCGGGGTCGAGCTTATCAGCGCGGTTTCAGGCCTGAGTTTCTTCTATCAGGCGGTTACCTGAGCCTATCTCTATTTTGCGCGGTTTCATGGCTTCAGGGATCTCGCGCACCAAATCTATATTGAGCAGGCCGTGTTCCAGATGGGCGCCTTCGACGGTCACATAATCGGCCAACTGGAAGGTACGTTCAAAGCCGCGCTCGGCAATGCCCTGATACAGGTATTTACGCTCCGGAGCCTGTTCGCCCTTGGTGCCTTTCACCAACAGCTTTTCGCCCTCGCTGGTGATCTCCAGCTCATCCATGGCAAAACCTGCAACCGCCATGGTGATCCGGTAACGGTTCTCACCTAAGAGCTCGATATTGTATGGAGGGTAACCGGCATTGCCATTGTTGGCGGCGGCATGTTCGGCCAAACGGGCCAAACGATCAAAACCGATAGCGCTGCGGTAAAGGGGAGTCAAATCATAGTTACGCATAGTCATATCCTCATAGATTAAGCAATATGTAGTGTCGGGCCGAATCATCGCACCCTAGGTTTCACTGGCCGCCCAATGGCACGGCCTTTCATTTATCGGTCAAGGCACTTTCCCTGCCGACACTCAATAGATAAGGTCGGGCAAAAGTATTTCAAGTGTCGGTAGAATTAATTGATTAAAAATCACTCAAAGCCACATGGCTGCCCTGCTCTTTTGCCACAAAAAAGCAGCCCCGAAGGGCTGCCTGTAAAGTGACTTAAAGTGCTATTTACTGAGGCACTTCACAACCCAGTGGGCTGTTGGAGTTTTCATAAACGATATCGCCTACCGGCTCGTAATCAACGGCCTTGATGCTTTGTTTCTCTTTCAGGAAGCTGTAGAAGACTTCGGCATCAACATAGCCAGTTTGTACCGGATCCAGCTTGGGATAGCCGTCACCGCCCGCTGCGTTGAAGCTGGGTACAGTGAAGGTGTAGCTATCTGTTGCGCTGTAATCCTTGCCGCTGACTTCGCTGATAGCGACCGACTTGGCCTGACAGTCAACTGTCATTTTCACGCCCGTTATCTGGGCATAAGCCCCTGAACCGCGCTGCATGGTAGCCACTACACCCAGATAATCGCTGAGCTCGGCACCTGTCATAGTGCTCAGGGTTATCATGTTACCGAAAGGCTGCACTGTCAGGACATCACGGTAGCTGATATCACCGGCGGCGATAGAGTCACGTACACCACCCGAGTTCATCACGCCGATATCGGCATTTACCTTGGTGGCCTGCGCCATGGCGAGCAAACGGCCCAGGTTGGTCTGCTGACCACGAACCACGCCGCGATCGCCTTCCAGTTTGCCATCGGTAGTGGCGATGATTTCGCCCAGTTTTTCACTACCCTTGTCCTGATATTGCTGCAGTACAGCCTTCACTGTGGTATCGGCAGGGATCGGCTCACCGGCCAGTTCCTTTGTCTTCTTGCCTTCTGCATCCAGTTTTCTCAGGTTGACCGGGATCAGCTTGTAGCTGGCCAAGTGCAGTTTGCCGCCATAATATTCAAAATCGGCGCGGCCAACATATTTACCCCACTCATGGGCCTGCATGATCCAGGTGCCTTTGTGCTGATCAGGAAGGCAATCATCACCGGGTTTGAAGTCGGCATAGCTCTGACTACCGGGTTCCATACAAACCGGATTCTGTGAGTGGCCACCTATGATGACCTGCAGCTGTCCCTCTTCCAGGGCGCGAGCCATGGCCACGTCACCCGGGGCATTGCTGCCGTTTTGGCCATCGGCATAGTGCCCCATGTGAGTGGTTGCCACTATGATATCGGCGGCTTTGTTATCATTGAGCTCTTTGATGACCTTTTTGATCTCTTTTTTGGGATCAGTAAACTCAAGCTCGCCGATAAACTCAGGGTTACCTATCTTGGCGGTATCTTCTGTGGTCAAACCTATGACAGCCACTTTAAGACCTTTAATATCGAAAACCTTGTAAGGCTCGAAGTAACGGCTGCCATCTTTTTTGTAGATGTTGGCAGCCAGCATAGGAAACTCGGCGAGCTCGCGCTGCATATCCAACACACTCAGAGGGTTATCAAACTCGTGGTTACCCACGGCCATGGCGTCATAGCCAATCAAGTTCATGCCGATAAAGTCAGGCTCGGCGTTTTGCAGATCCGACTCAGGCACACCTGTGTTGATATCACCACCTGAGAGCAACAGAGCCTGGCCGCCGTTGCTTTCCACTTCGTTGCGTAAGCGCTCAACCAGCGTCTTACGGGCTGCCATACCATACTCACCGTCACTGTTTTCCCAGAAGCGGCCATGGTTGTCATTGGTGTGTAAAATGGTGAACTTGGTGCAGTTATCGGCGCCGCAGACTTCCGGTGCCGGATCCTTGTCATCACTGTTACAACCGGCGAGAGCAGCCAGAATGGCTGTCGCCAAAAGTCCTTTCATCAGTTTATTAGACATTGTTAAATCAACCCCATGTTTTTATTTATTTTTACCATCATCATTAATAAGCGGAGAAGCGAACTTCCCGCGCCCGACATACTAGCAAGATTAAGTCAAAAACATGTCACTTTTATTAACAAACAGGAGTTAAATGCATGATTTTAAGGCGGGAAACAACACAAACTGTTCACAATTTAGAATAGGCTTCCAGGGAGCTCTCATACTTTAGCGTATTCTGCTGCTGATATTAAAGTGCACTTGGCACACAATAAAACCTATCGCACTGATATATATGAAAATAACTAAAGTATTAGCAGCGGCAGGCTATTGTTTGATAATGGAAACACCCCCTGAAAGGCCGTTTCCATTATGGGACGACTTATTTTTCAATAAATTAAAACTGGATATTAGGAAAGTGTGAACAAGTTCCACCTGTACTCTGCGTTATCCACCCCAGTCAAACCCCAGGTATGCCTTCAGGCAGTAGCTTTGAATGCCAATTCTGTGTCAGCCACTCTCTCAATAAGGACGTCGCTAGAACTTATTCGTACCTTCCCTAATTCAAACGCGCCTGCAGCCACTGACTGATGAGATTCAGCTCTTGCGGCACCACGCCGTGCGCCATTGGGAATGTATGCCATTCGAGCCGATATCCTCCCTGCTCGAGCGCTTCTTTGGCCATACGTCCGGCACTGAGAGCAACCACATCATCCTGCTCGCCATGACACTGCAAGATTGGTGTATCACGGTTGGCGCTGCTCAAGTCTTCCGGCAGCTGCTCACCCCCCGGCAAATAACAGGACAACGCCATAATACCGGCCAACGCTTCGGGGTAGCGCAGTGCGGTAAAGAGGCTCATCACCCCACCTTGGCTGAAGCCGGCAAGCACAATGCGGTTGGCGGCAATGCCCTGGGCGACTTGCTGCTCTATGAGTTGTCGAACCAAACGCTCGGATTGCAGTACCCCAGCCATATCGGCTCTGTCATGGAGATTGAGGCTCTTGATGTCATACCAGGCGCGCATCACATAGCCACCATTGACAGTGACAGCCTGCTCCGGCGCATGTGGAAACACAAAGCGTATTGAGTGATCGGCCGGCAGTCCCAATGCCGGCACCACAGGGGCAAAGCCGTCACCCGAGTCACCCAAACCATGCAACCAGATAACGCAGGCGGTGGCCGGCTCCCGGGGTTCAATAACAACGGCGTCCAGGGTAGTTGACGACATAACAACATCCTTCTTGATAGGCAAAAATGTGACCGACATCATATCAGGCTAATAATTCCTTGCCAGCACCATTCTAAAAATTCGAATAAAAACACGTGTATTTCGCGCTTTACCCATAAATAACCACCACCTAGACTGAAATGCGAGCCATAGGGCAAAGCGGTTAAAGGAGCGAAAAATGGGATTATTGCAGCAGGGCAAATGGGTCGACCAGTGGTATCAGACAGACAAAAGCGGCGGCAAGTTCGTCCGTGAAGATGCCAAGCTGCGAAACTGGATCACCCCGGATGGTAGCCCGGGCCCCAGTGGTCAAGGTGGATTCAAGGCCGAACCGGGCCGCTACCATCTCTATGTTTCACTCGCTTGCCCCTGGGCCCACAGAACCTTGATATTTCGCGCCTTGAAGGGATTGGAGGCGCTTATCTCAATGACTGTGGTCGAGCCCCATATGTTGGAAAATGGTTGGGAATTTGCCACAGAGGCGGGCCCCAAGGGCGGCCACCCTATCCAGGGCGCCGAGCAAGACCCTTTGTTTGGCAAAGCATTCCTCTACCAAATTTACCAGCTCGCCGCGGCCGATTATAGCGGTCGGGTGACAGTACCTGTCTTGTGGGACAAACATCATCAGACCATAGTCAGTAATGAATCGTCGGAAATCATCCGTATGTTCAACTCTGCCTTCGATCATCTGACCGGCAATAACCTGGACTTTTACCCGCCCCATCTGAGAGAGGAGATAGATACGCTCAACGAGTTCATCTATCCCAATATCAATAACGGGGTTTACCGGGCCGGTTTTGCCACCTCACAACAAGCCTATCAAGAGGCCTTTGAGCAGCTGTTCAGTGCCCTTGACAGATTGGAGTTGCAATTGAGTGAGCGCCGCTTTCTCACCGGCTCACAACTCACTGAGGCCGACTGGCGCTTGTTTACCACCTTAATCCGTTTCGATGCTGTCTATGTGGGTCACTTCAAGACCAATAAACGCCGTATTGAAGACTACCCGGCGCTGAGCCAATACCTGCGCGATCTGTATCAGTACCCCGGTATTGCCGCCACGGTCAACTTTGAACATATCAAGCAGCACTACTACTACAGCCATGGACAGATAAACCCCAGTCGCATCGTGCCCCAGGGCCCCGAGTTAGACTATCAGCGCAGCCATCAACGCCACAGACTGGAATAGTAAATCACTCGGGCGTCAGGCCGTAAAAGTCTGCCAGTTGCTCGAGCTGTTCATCTGAGTCGAGCCGCAGCTGCCAACGCACGGCGCCGGCATCGGCCAGCAGAATGCAAGGGCCTTTGAGCAAACGGATATCGTCGCTCAGCGCCATCAACACTGTCTGCATGGCCGGCAAACGAACTTGCAGCTCATTGGGACTCAGCAGCAATCGCCCCTGCTCGCAGTTAATTTTCATCCCCTCTCCTCCCAATGGTTTCTCAATCAAAAACGCCCGCTAAAGCGGGCGTTTTCAGTTAAGGCCAAACTCAGTGCTGATGACCACCGACGCCATGGGCATGACCATGAGCTATCTCTTCATGGCTGGCTTCACGGGCTGAGACCACTTCAATATCAAAGGTCAGCTCGCGACCGGCCAATGGGTGATTGATGTCCACAGTGGCCATAAACTTGCCCACCTTGACCACAGTCACTTGACGCTGACCTTGATCTGTATTGACGACCGCGCGCATGCCAGGCTTCCATACTTTGGCGCCCATCAGGTGTTTTACCGATACGCGCTGCTCAGCGCCTTCAACCCGCTCACCGTAAGTTTCAGAGGCAGGCAAGGTCACACTGAACTTGGCACCTATCTCTTTGCCTTCGATGGCTTTCTCGACTCCAGGCATCATGTTGTCATGGCCGTGCAGATAGGCGATGGGATCGTGCCCCTCGTTGGTTTCCAGCACTTCACCCTTTTCATCGCGCAGTGTGTAATTGAACTGCACCACCATATCTTCTTTAACGCTCATTCTGAGTCCTCAGTATTCATGATTCCGGCGCAGCTTAACAAAACTGTCGCCTGCACTCCACTGCTTTGGATTAACGCCCGGCGCCCGGCACTATCGCCAGGTGCTCGAGTCGCTCCAGCACCTGGTGGTTTTTCAATGCCAACTGACAAACACCACCATCAATTTGATGCTTAACAGAGCAATCCACACTCCAGCTGCGCAGCAGATATCCGGCCAAGGCCGCATTGCTGGCCACCTTGAGTTCGCCATCCTCCATACGATAGTCGAGCATAATCGCCTCCGGGTGTTTCAGGCTCGGATGGGGAACCAACACCAGTTCCACCGGCGTCAACCAGTTGTTGTCGGCTGCCGGTTGCTCCTTGGGCAAGGGAGAGCCTTCAAGTTCTCTGGCCTGCTTGATACGGGTCACCACAAAGTCGTTGAACTTGCCATGCAGTCTGTCAAATGCCCGCACATGCCAGCGCTGACCGTTGTTGACCAGGGCATGGGGCACTATTTCACGAAAAGTTTCGCCGCTTGAGGTGGAGACATATTGCAGCGCCAGCGCCAGCCCTTGTTGAATCGAGCGCATCAGCGCCGCGATAATCTCGGTATCCGGATGAATAAGCCGCACCGCATCGAAACATACCTGGCTGGGCACCAGGGGCTGTGACAAACCATCTCCAAAGCCACGGGCCAGACCCGAGAGAATGGCTTCAGGATCGTGATGAAACAAGGGCTTGAATTCATGCTGGCGCTGATAATGACGGCTGGGATGCATCAGCTTAAGATTCTGTGGCGCCAGCTCGCGATAGAGGCTGAAGTCGCGGGTGGCGGCCGCCAATCCGGTGGCAAACTTGGCAATCAGATCCTGACGACTGACCTGACCAAAATATTGCAAACTGAAATCGATAAAGGCCAGACGCTGACGCTGGCCGTGACTCAACGTGTCTATGTTGCTCATCTCGCTGCGCATATCATTCCCTGAGTTCAAATCGGTGCAGGAAAACGCCAAACTCTGCTGCCGGCATTATCCGGGCAGTTGCTTGGCGCCTTTATAAACTAACATTAGCCAATCCCTTGGCTACCGGCAATCATTTTGATTAGCAGAACTAGAGTCCCAGGGCTTTAAAAGTTTCGGCAGAAGGGAAACCGTCGGCCACCAAGCCTTTGCTGAGCTGAAACGCCTGTAAACTGGCGCGGGAGTTACGCCCGAGAATACCGTCCGGCTTTCCGGCATCAAACCCCTGCTCATTGAGCTTTTGCTGCAGTGCCTTTATCTGAGCGCGGCTCAAGCGGGTTTGCTGCGGCGGTGCTTTGGCAAGCCGACCGGCGCCACTTATTCTGTCGGCCAAATGGCCTACTGAGATGGCATAAAACTCAGAACGGTTCCAACGCTGGATCACCTGGAAGTTATCGTAGCCGAGAAACGCAGGTCCCTCGTGCCCGGCGGGCAGATAGAGTCTGGCTTCCATCTGGGCCTGTGGCAGCACCTTGCCATTGCTCTGGGTCAATCCCAGCGCCTGCCAGTCGGCGAGAGACTTTTTCTGCCCCAGATGCTGATAATCAAATGATTCAGGTAAGCGAACCTCCCTGCCCCAGCGTTCGTTGCGCTGCCACCCCAGGTGAGCAAGAAAGTTTGCCGCCGAGGTCAGGGCATCATCTATGCTGTTCCAGAGATCCGCCTTGCCATCACCGTCACCGTCGACGGCATAACTGGCATAGGCACTGGGCATAAACTGGGTGTGTCCCATGGCCCCGGCCCAGGAGCCTTGCATATCAGCCGCAGCAAAACCATATTTCTGGCTCAGCTTCAACGCTGTCATCAACTCCTGGGTAAAAAAGCCCGAACGGCGGGAGTCGCAGGCCAGGGTTGCCAGCGAATCCAACACCGGCATCTTGCCCTTGTACCCCCCGTAATTAGTCTCCATGCCCCAGAAAGACAAGAGATATTGCGGCGGCACACCGTACTCGCGCTTGAGCTTATCCAGCAGCGCTTTGTGTTCAACCAGCAGTTCCCTGCCCTTGGAAACCCGCCAATCTGTTACCCGCTTATCGAAATAGTTGGCAAATGTCTGGGTAAACTCGGGCTGACTGCGATCCAGCTCTATCACTCTGGGGACAAACTTGAGTTGCTTAAGATGTGAGTCGATGGTCTGTTGACTGATCCCCTCTTTCAGGGCCTTGTCCTGCATCGCCACAATACACTGAGGAAAAGCCGCTTCTCCGGCCTTTATCAGGGCTTCTACAGGATCCTCATTCTGGGGGGCTGCCAGCGTTTGCGTGGCCAACAGCAGGGGAAACCAGGATAATACTCTGAACACCTTCCGACTCCTTAAAAAATTAAACACCCCATCGAGTTCCATCCTAACCAGTCGCTCAGCGTTTTTTAAGCCCCGCAGGCATAATTCCCTGTCGTTGAGTCGATTTTTAAGCATTTATTCCTGTTTGTTCATCTGAGGTTAAGATTCACTTGGACTCCAGTGCTTATGCCGTATAATGGCGCCACTAACCCTTGCTCAAGAGAGAGATCATGACTGATTTAGCGCCGGCACTGAGCCAATTTATCGATAACGTCAAAGCGCACCAGCAGGTGTGGGGCTTGCAGGACGACTCCGGCGAAGGCTGGGTGGTGTGTGACTCCAGCGAATATGAAGACACAGATGTCATGCCTTTATGGTCTGATCAGGCAGTGGCCCAAAGCCATTGCACCGAGGAGTGGGTCAACTTCGCACCGGTAGCGATTTCACTGGAAGAGCTGCTGGAGTTCTGGATTGAAGATCTCAACGAAGATGGCGTATTGATTGGTATCGATTGGCGCGCAGAGCAGGAATGTCCCGAAGTTGAGCCGGTAGAGCTGGCCAAGTTCCTGGTGGACGTGGAAGCCGAATAAGCTTTATCAGGTCGGGAGTCACCAAGACTCCCGACTTCTTTTAAGACTCAGAGCAGCATCTGCACAACCCTATGCCCTGTCCCTTGGTCGACATCCCCTTTAATTGCCGTCACAGTTGCTGGTTTTGTGCCGAGCCCTGCGAGCACATTTTCACCTTTGAGGCCTCCCCCCATGCAGAACATGCCTCACTGAGCGTGCCCGCCTGTAAGGAGTGCCTGACGCTGGCCCGCCAACATACTCTCACCTCGATATACGAGTGCCGTATTGCAGTTAAAGATGCATTGATGAAGCGCTACGCCAAACATCTGGCCATAGGGCTGAATTGGACCCGTGAAGAGCTGGAAGAATCTGAGTTTTCCTGCAAAATTCTTGGCGGTTTTAAACGCAGCGCCTGGTTTATGTATGAAGTGGCCAGGGACAGGATCAATGCCAAGGGCTGGCCCCTGTGCATCGAGGGAGTTCCGCTGAGCGACGAAACCCCAAATACCGGGTTTGACTTCGATGGCTTGCACTACAGCTCAGTGTTTGCCGCCATAGAGCACTACGCCAAAAACTTTGCACTGGATAAAGACTTTCTGCAGGCCTTGACTGCGATCTGCGGCCGCGACAGATTTGCCTTCGCCGTGCGCCTGGCCAGGCTCAACATCGCCGCGGACAAACGCACCAAAAAGCAACTTATCCGCGAACTGGAGCAGGAAAACAGCCGTTAATCAGCCCAGCTGGCGAATTCTGTCCTGCACCGCTTCCACCAACAGATCCGGCTGGAACTTGGAAATAAAACGATCGCAGCCCACCTTTTCTACCATCGCCTTATTGAAACTGCCGCTGAGGGAGGTATTGAGGGTAATAAAAAGATCGGCCATCCGCTTGTCATTACGCACCTCATAGGTAAGACGGTAACCGTCCATTTCGGGCATTTCAGCGTCGGTGATCATCATCAAAATCTGCTCTGTCACCTTGAGCCCCTGATCGCACCAGGACTTGAGCAGCGTCAGCGCCTCGCGGCCATCACTGCGTTCAATCACTTCAAGCCCCAGCTGCCCCAAAGTATCGCGCACCTGGCGTCTGGCGGTGGGCGAATCGTCAACAATTAAAATCTTGTGTCCCGGCATCTTGGCCACCAAGGATTCATCCAACACACCTTCTGAGAGACGCACGTCATAGTGGATGATTTCCGCCAGTACCTTCTCTACATCGATAATCGACACCAACTCAGTTTTACCCTGGGTTTCCATCCGAGTGATGGCTGTAAGGTAATGATTGCGGCCGGCGGTTTTCGGCGGTGGCATGATATCGCCCCAGGTCATGTTGACTATATGCTCAACCTTGCCCACCAGAAACCCCTGCACACTACGGTTGTATTCTGTGATGATAAGGTTAGCGTCTTCGCCCACAGGCATGGGCGAGAAACCTATAGCGCTGCGCAGATTGATAACGGGAATCGAAACGCCACGGATATTGGCGACACCACTGATGGCTGGGTGGCTGCCTGGCATGGTCGAGAGTTCCGGCAGTTTCACTACCTCTTTAACTTTAAAAACATTGATGGCAAACAGCTGAGTCGAACTGATCCTGAACAGCAGTAACTCCAGCCGATTCTCTCCGACGAGTTGGGTTCGTTGATCTACTGATTCCAATACATTTGCCATAACAACTACTTGTCCAATTCTACTGCTGAATATTACGTCGATTATAGTGGTAAAGCGGCGGAACAAACCATGCTTCAGGGCAAATTTAGGCTAAATTGTCTTAAATGATATGCACTTGGCTACTGTTATATCCGTTACAAACATCTGCCTTCATAGAGTTAAGCTGGGCTACAGCAAAAGCCCACGCACGCTCCCTGACTACACGTCATTATCCCGCTCATGCTTGCCGAAGGTTTTACGGGCCAGGATGATGCCCGCCAGCCCCGACAACTGGTGTTGACGAATAATCTCAAAGTTGCCGCTATCTTCAACAACAGCCAAGAGTTCAGCGTGATTGAAACGGTTTTCCTGGGGATGCTCAAACAGACGTCGACTCAAAGGATTACAGATGGCGGCGCGATAAAGCTCTTCCATGACGAAATAGCCGCCAGGGCGCAACACTCTGTACACTTCGACCACCGCCTGTTGCCAGTCCGGAATATGATGAAAGGCGGCAAAATCGACCACAAGATCAAACTGGCTATCGGCAAAGGGCAAGCCGCTGCCATCACCCTGGCACAGATGCAACCAGTTTTGATCCGAATACCGCCCGGCGCAGTGGCTGACCATGTCGGAATCAAAATCGAGCGCCCATACTTCTTGCGCCCCCAGTTCCTGACGCACAAGAGCGATTCCCTCACCAAAGCCGCAACCTATCTCCAAGGCGCGACTAAAAGCCGGTAAAGGCTTGGCAAACAGCTTCAGCAACATCCGCCGCTCCAGCCGCCTTTGCAGCCACAAACGCAGCGGATGCCTGACTATCGATTTTTCAAAGCGATTGAGTTGCATAAATGGCGATCCACGCAGAATAATTCATGGTTAACTTTTAAGTGCCCTTGCGGCGACAATCATCTTCACTCGTCCCCAAAGGGTTCCAGCGGCAGTTGATCCCAATAGATGCCCTGACCAAAGAAGTCTTCCAACAGTTGATTGAGTCGCGAAAAACTACTCACCCTTTGCGGCTTGCCGCTGATACAGTGCCACACGTACCTGTGGCAGTTATTATCAAACAGGTCATAATCCCGATATTGAAACAGGCTCTCGCCGGCGCGGGCCAGTGCTTGTTCACTGACCAAAGGCATTCTTTGATGATCGCAGGCGACAAACACCTTGCTGCCGCTGCGACCTGCCAGAAAACGCTTCACCGACACAGGCCGTACAAGGCCACTGCCGTGGAGCTCGGCCAACATACCGTCGCCGAGCCAAATACCTGTGTGTTCAATGACCCCGAATACGTGGCAGCACACCAGCATCCCGGGCTGCACTCGTTTGACACTCTGGCTGTGAAACCATTCACTGGGTGTCAACCGCGCCTGACCCTTGACGCGCTGTACCGGCAGATCCTTGAGTAATCGATTCTGGGCGATCTTCTTACGCTTCAGTCCTTCATCGGCAAGCCAAATGGTGCCGAGGGCTGCAGAACCGAGCCATAGGAGAGGCAGCGCCATAGGCATACTCCTTATATTATCCTTCGCCGAAGGTTTGCATCTCTGTCAGATCCGTACCGGGGCGGCAGAGCATGGTTCCCAAAGCACAAATTGCAGATACAACAATTGCAATATAAAAAGCCTGACGCCGGTATCCGCGCTCCAAGAGTCCCTCTTTGCCCTTAAACAAGTCAATATGAGCCGCAAGTTTAAATTCTAGTGAAGATTCAGCCAATTAAGCCCACCTTTTTTGAGTAAATTAACACTCACTACTGCAAACTTTTCGGAA
Source organism: Shewanella sp. BJSY2023SW001 (assembly GCF_047314685.1). Classification (NCBI taxonomy): domain Bacteria; kingdom Pseudomonadati; phylum Pseudomonadota; class Gammaproteobacteria; order Alteromonadales; family Shewanellaceae; genus Shewanella; species Shewanella sp. BJSY2023SW001. Next base: position 57,311 of record NZ_JBKORF010000019.1, on the reverse strand, counting down.
CATCTTTTCCAGGACTGGTCAGATCTGCTTCACATAGTCCGTCAACAATGGGCGCTTTGGCAAACTTTTGCTAGTATCCGCGCCAAACAACAACACAAAAGTGTAAACCAGCATGCATATTGAAACCCCGGTAATGATAACTTTTCTGGGCTATTTGGCTCTGATGATGGGGATAGGTCTTTGGGCCTACAAGGCGACCGATTCGGTCGATGACTATATTCTCGGCGGTCGCAAGATGGGCCCGGCGGTGACCGCTCTCAGTGTCGGCGCCTCCGACATGTCCGGTTGGCTACTGCTGGGTTTGCCCGGCGCCGTCTATCTCGGCGGTCTGGGCGAAGCCTGGATGGGAATAGGCCTGTTACTGGGCGCCTGGCTTAACTGGCTCTTGGTGGCCAAACGCCTGCGGATCTATACCCAGATGGCCGACAATGCTCTCACGCTGCCAGACTTTTTTGAGAAGCGTTTCAACGACGAGGGCGGCCTCCTGAAACTGGTATCTGCCGTCACCATATTACTGTTTTTCACCTTTTACGCCTCCTCCGGCATGGTGGGCGGCGCTGTGCTGTTCAGCAATGTCTTTGGCTTCGAGTACCTGACGGCGCTGCTGATAGGTTCCGCTGTGATAGTGGCCTATACCTTTGTCGGCGGTTTTTTTGCAGTCAGTTGGACAGACTTCTTCCAGGGCTGCTTGATGTTAATCGCCCTGTTGATAGTCCCGGTCAGCATGTTTACCCAACCAGAGAGCCACCAAAGCCTGGATACCCTGGACCCAGCCATGCTGTCGTTATGGAGCGATAAGCTGACCCTGATAGGTCTGCTGTCGGCTCTGGCCTGGGGGCTGGGTTACTTTGGTCAGCCCCATATTCTGTCACGCTTTATGGCGATTAACAGTGTTAAGGATCTGCCGGTTTCACGCCGCATCGCCATGAGCTGGATGTTTGTCTCCCTGATCGGCGCCCTGGCGACCGGCATTGCCGGCGCGCTCTACTTTGCCGATGAGCCGCTCAAGAATCCGGAAACTGTATTTATCCATCTGACTCAGGTCGCCTTTAACCCCTGGATTGGAGGCCTGCTTATCGCCGCTATCTTGTCGGCCATCATGAGCACCATAGACTCGCAACTGCTGGTATGTTCCAGCGTGATCACCGAAGATTTCTACCGCAAGTGGCTCAGGCCCGAGGCTTCAAGCAAGGAGCTGATGTTGGTCGGTCGTATCGGCGTGTTGGCCATTGCCATTATCTCAGTGGTTGTTGCCCTGGATCGGGAAGCCAGTGTACTGGGCCTGGTGAGCTATGCCTGGGCCGGTTTCGGTGCCGCCTTTGGCCCTGTGGTCATCCTGGCACTGTTTTGGCGTGGCTACAGCCGCAACGGCGCCATTGCCACCATCCTAGTTGGCGGCTTGACAGTAATCATCTGGAAACAATTGGAAAGCGGTATCTTCGCCCTCTATGAAATATTGCCTGGATTCATTCTGGCAACTCTGGCCGGGATTGTAGTTAGCCGTTTGTCGCCGCCATCCGAGGCTACACAGACACAATTCAGTCGCTTCAAACAGAGCCTCTAACCACGATACTTATGCCGCCGCCATAGTTTGGCGTACACTTGTACGCCAAACGCGTTCGCAGTTTGTAATTTATTGTGTCTCTAACTTTTACAGCTTGGCAACACTGTCAATGGTTGTTTTCAATCGCTGAAAACACAGTTATCACTGCTTTTCCTGTCAACTACCTACTTTTCAGTTCGTGACACGTTCGCAGCACATTTGCAGAAATTAACCAAAATATTACAATTTTTCACATCTGGTCGGAGTTGTTGACACACTGGAGCATCCATAAGATGCACTGGACTAATAAGCGGGTGCCTGTGGGGTATTAAAGACTGACAGCCAACCTGCAAACATAAAAGAGAAGATAATAATGAAGTATTTCAACAAGACTCTTATCGCAGTTTCTGTCGCGCTGATCAGTGGCCAGACCCTGGCAGCCGGTTTCCAGCTCAACAGCCAATCAGCCACAGGTATCGGCCGTGCCTTTGCCGGTGACGCCGTGATTGCAGACAACGCATCCGTGTTATCCCGTAACCCAGCCGCCATGGCACTGTTTGACAAAGCCGCTATTTCGGTTGGTGTCACCACTGTTGACGTCCAGGTAGATATCAAAGACGTTAACTTCATGGGCGGCCAGGTGGATCTGGGTGGTATTGATGATGCAGGCAGCGTCAAATGGATCCCCAACATCTATTACATCCAGCCTTTGAACGATAAATGGGCTGTCGGTTTTGCGGCCTTTTCCAACTTCGGTACCGGCACAGACAGCGCATCATTGGTCAATAGCAAAACAGTTGCGGCTCCTTATGATCTGATAGGTAATACCGAAGTAACCACCATCAACTTCAACACCAGTGTTTCCTACCGCATCAATGATATGTTGAGTTTGGGCGTCGGACTGGATTTGGTTTATGGCGAAGGCAACCTTGATCGCTATTACAATCAAATGCCTTTGGTCGATGTGGATGCCGATGGTTGGGGCATTGGCGGTATTGTTGGTGCCACACTTGAGCTAAATGAGAACAACCGTTTTGGCCTGAGCTACCGTTACAGCCCCAATGTCGATGTGAGTGGTCATATTGCGACACTGACACCTTTACCAGGCCAAACAAACAGTTTTGCTTCAACCCTGTTTGATGAGCTGGAAGTGCCTTTGGCTGACATATTCCAGTTGGCCGGTTTCCACCAGTTAACCGAAAACTTTGCGGTTCATTACACGGCTCAATACACCCGCTGGGGTAACTTTGATCAAATTACTGCCAAAGATGGTGTCAGCAGCATTTATGGTACAGGTACTGTGATTGCCAATAATGTCAATGCTCCTCTGAAGCAGTATCAGTGGAAAAACTCCTGGCTGATGAGTGTAGGCGGAACTTACGACATCAATGAGCAGTTCACCGTGCGTGCCGGTTACATGTTCGACAATGGTGTTGTCGATGAAATCAGCTCTATCTCCATTCCAGACTCTGACCGTCAATGGTTCACTGCAGGCCTGAGCTACCACATCAACCAGCATCAAACCATCGACTTCGGCATGGCCTTTGTTAAAGGTGAAGAGGTTGAGTTGGTAGAAAACAGTGCAGTAGTTGGCCCGGTTAACGCCATTACCAAATCAGAAGCCATGTACTACTCAGTGCAGTACAGCTATCAATTCTGAGCCAAAGCTCCAATGAATTTAAGCTGACAAGGCCGCCCTCCAGGGCGGCTTTTTTGTTGATTAACAACAAGTTGTTCAGGCAGCATTCAAGCTCACAGATGCATTCTCGCCAAGACTTGGTTATCTTATGGAAGGTGTAAACTGCGCTGCATCGGCTGACTTACAAGGCCGGATATAAGGCGTACTTCGTACCTTTCCTATGTCACAAAAGGATTTCGAAATGAGTAAGAATTATTCTCTGGCGGCCCTGTTGCTTGGGGGATTTATGTGTGCCGGTTTACTGCTGCTTGGCACCAGTATTGGAAATAGCCTGCTGGCAATGAAAGGTATGGAGCGAACCGTGGCGGTCAAAGGTCTGGCTGAGCGTGAGGTCAAGGCCAACATAGCCATCTGGCCGATTCGCTTCAATGAGGTGGATAACGATCTCAACACCTTGTATCAGACAGTGCAGCAAAAGACAGACAAAGTGGTAGCTTTTCTTGAACAGCAAGGTTTCAACAAGGATGAAATCTCTGTCTCTCTGCCTTCCATAGAAGACAGGCAAGCCCAGGGTTATGTCGATCCCAATGTTAAGTATCGCTACGCAGCCCGGGTGACAGTGTCGCTTTATACTCACCAGGTGGATCTGCTGCTTGAGAGCCGTAACAAGCTGCTGGCCCTGGCCAAAGAAGGCATTGCAATCGCCAGTCAGGACTATGACAGTCGCACCGAATTCCTGTTTACCGAACTCAACAGCATCAAGCCGTCCATGGTGCAGGAAGCTACCCAAAATGCCCGTGAAGTGGCCGAGAAGTTTGCCAAAGATTCAGACTCGGTACTTGGGAAGATCAAACAAGCCAGCCAGGGCACCTTCACCATTTCCGATCGCGACAGTAATACGCCTTACATCAAGAAGGTGCGAATCGTCTCTACCCTCACCTACTATCTCAACGACTGAACTTTTGAAGCGCAAACCTGAAACGGATTTTTCAATATAAACAGGTGGCCAAGGCCGCCTGTTTTCGTATCTGTATTCTGGCTGTGTATATTCTGGCCTGGGTATTCAAGGTCTAGTCAGTTACTCAAGCCACGCCTTATTTAATCATATTTTTCTAATAATAGTTGCAGGCGACCACCTTATTCATTAGAATTTTCTCATAGATGCTTTTTTGAGAACAGTTCCATGCCCAGAATAACGCCAATATTGACCCTGTTACTGCCCGCGCTGCTGCTCATTCAACCCGTTAAGGCAGCCGAGCCGGCCACAGTGACTGTCCGCCAGACAGAGCACACCCAGTTGCTGACTCTGGACGGCAGGCTCGAGGCGGTCAAGGCCGCAACCGTGTCGGCCCAAACCTCGGGACGGATCCTAAAGCTTTACTTTGATGTCAACGACCGAGTCCCCGCCGGGGCGGCGCTGCTTGAGATCACCAGTGAAGAACAAGGCGCGTCCCTGGCGGCGGCCGAGGCGGAATACGCCAAAGCCAGAGCCTTGGATACCGAAGCGCAGCTGACGCTAAAGCGCTATCAGGAACTGTTTCCCAAGGGCGCGATTTCCCGCGGCCAAATGGATCAGGCCATAGCCAATGCCAAGTCAGCCTCCCAAGCGGCCAGCGCGGCCAAGGCGAGGATCATTCAGGCAAAAGAATCACTGAAATACACAGTCGTCAGCGCACCATATGCTGGCATAGTCACGGCCAGGCATGTGGAAGAGGGAGAGACAGTCGCTCCCGGTCAGCCGCTCCTGTCCGGTTTTGCCGACGATGAGATGCGGGTGGTGATGCAGCTGCCGCAGCGTTTTCTTCAGGCCGCTAAAGCCACAGACAAGATGACGGTTATCCTAGCCGATGGCCGCAGTTTTGACGTTACCACCCCCAAGGTCTTTGGTTTCAGTGATGAGCAGAGCCGCGCCTTTCAGGTGAGACTGCCACTGCCGGCCAACACAGGCGATCTGCTACCCGGCAGTTTCGTTAAGGTGCGCTTTGCCATAGACAAACGCCAGGAGATAGTGCTGCCCAAAGAAGCGCTTTACAGCGTCAATGAGCTGTCGGCCGTCTACCTCAAGCGCGGCGATAACTTTGTCCTGCAACAGGTACGTCTGGGAGATGTGCGTGACGATGGCGTGACCATACTGGCAGGACTCGAAGCCGGAGACATAGTCGCCGCCAACGCCTATCAGTTGCTGCTCGAGCAGCGCCAGGCCAAGTAAGGGGAACTCATGGCTAATCACAGCGAAAATAACACCGGCATCTCCGGCCGCATTGCCGCCAGTTTCCAGCTCAGTGCCATTACGCCGCTCCTGGCCCTGCTGGGCTTGTTGCTGGGGATGTTTGCCATTATGGTCACTCCCAAGGAGGAAGAGCCTCAGATAGATGTGACCTTTGCCGATGTGTTTATCCCCTTCCCCGGCGCCACACCGACCGAAGTCGAGCAGCTGGTGACCCTGCCGGCAGAAGAAGTGATCTCGCAGATAAAAGGCATAGATACCCTCTACTCCTTCTCGCAGCCCGATGGCGCGATGATCATCGTCATCTTTGAGGTGGGTGTGCCCCGCAACGAGGCGATAGTCAAACTCTACAATCAAATCTATTCCAACCTGGACAAGCTGCCCAGAGCCGCGGGTGTGGGCGATCCCTTGATAAAACCCATGGGCATAGACGATGTGCCCATTGTCAGCCTGACTCTCTGGTCAGAGGATCCCGGTGTCTCGGCTCAGCAACTGACTCATGTGGCCCATGGGCTCGAAACCGAACTCAAACGCATTCCCGGCACCCGAGATGTCGAGTCCATGGGGTCCCATGAGTTGGTGCTCAATGTGCGCATCAATCCGGCCAAAATGAGTTTTTATGGTGTCAGCTTCGATGCCATCAACCGGGCGCTCGGCGCCAACAATGCGGTCTCCATGCCCGTGTCTCTGGTGCAGGATAACCAGGAGATCAAGGTGCAGACCGGCCAGTTCCTGCGTTCGCTGGAGGATGTGCAGCAACTGGTGGTCGCGGTGCACAATGACAGCCAAGGCAAGGCCGCCCCTGTCTTCCTCAGTGATATTGCCGATATCAGCCTCAAGGCCGACGTGCCCCTCTATGGCGCCTGGCATCAGAACGGTCACAGCGCCGAAGCAGAAGCTAAAGGCGTCTTTCCGGCAGTGACCATAGCCATAGGCAAACAACCGGGTGAAAACGCCGTGGATGTCGCCGATGCAATCCTTGCCAAGGTGGAAAAGAGCCGTAACCTGCTTATTCCGGACAATGTCAATGTCACCGTGTCGCGCAACTATGGCGTGACGGCGGCTGACAAGTCCAACACTCTGATCTTCAAGTTGATCTTTGCAACCGCCGCTGTGGTTATCCTGGTGGTGTTCACCATGGGAATGCGCGAGGCACTGGTGGTGGGTGTGGCGATTGTCATTACCCTGGCGATTACCCTTTTCGCCTCCTGGGCCTGGGGCTTTACCCTCAACCGGGTATCCCTGTTTGCACTGATCTTCTCCATAGGTATTTTGGTGGACGATGCCATAGTCGTGGTGGAAAACATCCACCGCCATATGGCCATGGGCAAACGCAGCCTGAGTGAACTCATTCCCGCCGCCGTGGATGAAGTGGGTGGCCCCACCATTCTGGCGACCTTTACCGTTATTGCGGCATTGCTGCCGATGGCCTTTGTCTCGGGGCTGATGGGCCCCTATATGAGCCCTATTCCCATCAACGCCAGCATGGGCATGTTGATCTCCCTGGCGGTGGCCTTTGTGGTCACTCCCTGGCTCAGTCACAAACTGCTCAGACACAAGGGTGGCGAGGGGCATAGCGACAACGCCAGCCCTGTAATGCTCAAGCTGTTTACCCGGCTTATCAAGCCATTCCTCGAGAGCCGCAAGGCCCGAGTAGGCATGGCGGCCGGCGTGTTTGTGCTGATAGGCATGGCCGTTGCCCTGCCCGTTGGCCAGTTGGTGGTGCTCAAGATGTTGCCCTTCGACAACAAGAGCGAATTCCAGGTGATGGTGGATATGCCGGAAGGCACGCCGGTAGAGCAGACGGAAAAAGTCCTCAAGGCCTTGTCCGATTATCTGGTGACTGTACCCGAAGTGCAGCATCTGCAGCTCTATGCCGGCACCCATGCCCCGATCAACTTCAACGGCCTGGTCAGGCATTACTTTGTCCGCAACAGTCAGGAGCTTGGCGATATTCAGGTCAATCTCAGTGACAAACAGCACAGGGACAGAGACAGCCACAGCATAGCCCTGGCAGTACGCGGCCCGCTGCAGCAAATCGCCCGGGGCTTCAACGCCAATGTCAAAGTGGTGGAAGTGCCCCCCGGCCCACCTGTGTGGTCGCCGATTGTGGCCGAGGTCTATGGCCCCAGCCAGGATATTCGCCAGCAGGCGGCCAGCGAGCTGCAGTCCCTGTTCCAGACGACCGAGGATGTGGTGGATATCGATATCTTCCTGCCTGCGGCACAGCAGAAATGGCAGGTACTTATCGACCGCAGCAAGGCCAGTCTGCTGGGCGTACCCTACGCCAACATAGTGGATCTGGTGGCCACCGCTGTCGGCGGCAAGGATATCAATGTGCTGCATAAACCGATGCAGAAACGCCCGGTGCCCATTCGCCTGGAACTGCCGGAGGCCAACAAACTGGATTTGACTTCAGTACTCAACCTGCGCCTCGACAGCCTCCATGGCGGCACTGTGCCCGTGGCCGAATTGGTGACAATCCGCAAGGGGCAGATAGACGCGCCCATCATTCACAAAAACATGATCCCGATGATCATGGTGATTGCCGACATGGCCGGGCCGCTCGACAGCCCGCTGTACGGCATGTTTGAAATGGCGGCAGATATCGACTCAGAAGGTGGCCTTGGCTTCAACCAGCATTATTTCAGCCAACCCGATGGTCTGGATGCCATCAGCGTACTCTGGGATGGCGAGTGGAAGATCACCTATGAAACCTTCCGTGATATGGGCCTGGCCTATGGGGTCGGTATGATTGCCATCTATCTCCTGGTAGTGGCCCACTTCCGTTCCTATCTGGTACCGCTGATCATTATGGCGCCTATCCCCTTGACCATTATCGGGGTCATGCCGGGACACGCCTTGTTCGGCGCCCAGTTCACCGCCACCTCCATGATAGGCATGATAGCGCTGGCGGGGATCATAGTGCGTAACTCCATACTCCTGGTGGACTTTATCAACCAGGAAACCGCTGCCGGAGTGCCATTTGAACAGGCGGTCATTCACTCGGGCGCCGTGCGGGCCAAACCTATTATGCTCACCGCCCTGGCGGCCATGATAGGCGCCATGTTTATTCTGGATGACCCTATCTTCAACGGTCTGGCCATCAGTCTTATCTTCGGGATCCTGATCTCCACCCTGCTGACATTGGTGGTGATCCCGGTACTTTACTATGCCCTGATGCGCAAGCGCATCGACTCAGTGATCAACCAGGCCCAGGTGGCCAAAGGAGCTTAAAATGTCTGTAGAACGTGCCACTATGGCCTTTGCCGGATTTATGGTGATGTTGTCATTACTGTTAACCGCCACTGTCCATCACAATTTTGTATGGCTAACTCTGTTTGTTGGCGCTAACCTATTCCAAAGTGCTTTTACCGGCTTTTGTCCTGCCAGCATGCTGATGCGTAAATTCGGTATGAAAACAGAGGCTGAACAGGCCAAGGCCACTGATTAAGGAATGCAAGTGAAGATAATAACCCGTACCCAACGCCATTTCCTGTGGCTGACAACTCTGCTGTTTGCTGTACTGCTGAGCCTCAGTGTTCGCGCTGAGCAGATGGTTCCCGAGGTGGCGCTGACCAAGGTCGCCCAAGGCGCCATGCTGGTGGATGTCAGAACCCCGGAGGAATATGCAGAGGGACATCTGCCAGAGGCGGTTAATATCCCCTTTGAGCAGATAGCCGAAGCTTTTGCCAAACAGGGCATTGCCAAAGACACCCCTGTGGTTGTCTACTGCCGTAGCGGTCGCCGCTCAGGCATTGCCAAAGAATCACTGGAAAAAGCCGGTTATCAGGAAGTCTACAATGGTGGCGGCTATGATAGCCTCAAGGCCAGCGCCGGCAACTAGCTGACCAGATAGCCATTAACTACTGCGCCACTCATGCAACCAGGCCCACTCAAGTGGGCCTTTTTACAAAACAGTCAACACAAAAAATTAACAAAAGCCAGAAACCAAAGATAACGGACAAGCGTCAAAAAATGCACCTCCAGTCAAAAAACCGCCTTTACCTCATACTAAAGTATCCTTTTCGCAACCATTATTCTTAAAAGTAATTTATTATGATAAATTGGAATATCTGGCACAATTAAACATACAAATCAATAAACTACACATACCTCACAGCTTACAACCCTATCCAACCTCGCATCCAGGCTTATTCAAAACCGGCAAAATTTCATGCACCCGACAATGATACATTTGGTAACACTAAACGCTTGATTGAATTTTTATTCACAAAAAATGAAATACAGCAAAACGAAATCAGAACACCATACCGCTAACATTTGTTTTACATGGTTTTTTCGTGACGGTAGATTGCAAAAGGGTCATTTAAGTGAACGCTGAAGTGCCCGAGGACAATAAACCAAGATCTGTTACACGGAAGACAAGTATGAAAAAAATAACAAATAAACAGCTGGTCCTGAGTCTGTCCATGCTGGCCCTGGCAGTTTCTGCCGGTGTTCATGGTGCACCTTTCCAGCCTCAAGCCAATGATCTGTCACAGCAGTCGCCCCTGCCCAAACGCTATATCGTTAAGTTCAAGGACAACAACGGCCTGCAAACCCTGAATGGTCAAAGCGAACTGAATCAGGTATTCGGCCAGCACAGAGCGCTTAACGGCGTTAAGGCGCGCGAAATGAAGCGCATTGGTCGCAGCCACAGCTACAGCGTCAAGTTGGATAACCCCGGACTCAAGGCGCTACGTGCCCGCACCGATGTGGAGTATGTCGAAGAAGATATGCCCCGCCGCTTGTTGAGTGAAACCACGCCCTGGGGGCAAACCTATGTCGGCTCGACTCAGTTGGCCGATAATCTCAGCGGTAATCGCACCATATGTATCATAGACTCCGGCTATGATCGTGCCCACCAGGATCTCAGTGGCAACAATGTCACAGGTACCAACAACTCGGGCACCGGAAACTGGTTCGAGCCGGGCAATAACAATGCCCACGGAACCCACGTTGCCGGCACCATAGCCGCCATCGCCAATAATGAAGGCGTGGTTGGGGTGATGCCGAATCAGAACGCCAATATCCATGTGATCAAGGTATTCAACGAGTCAGGTTGGGGTTACTCCTCTTCATTGGTATCTGCCGTGGATACCTGTGTCGACAATGGCGCCAATGTGGTCACCATGAGCCTGGGTGGCCCAAGATCCAGCACCACTGAGCGCAATGCCATGACCAACCACTTTAACAACGGCGTGCTCTTGATTGCTGCAGCCGGTAATGCCGGCAACAATACCCACAGCTACCCGGCTTCCTATGATGCGGTAATGTCTGTGGCCTCGGTCGACAGCAACAAAGACCATTCGGCCTTTTCACAGTATACCAATCAGGTCGAAATCTCCGGCCCGGGTGAAGCTATCCTCTCAACCGTGACTCGCGGCGAAGGACGTCTGGCTGATATTGTCATTGCCGGTCAGTCGCTGTTTGCCGAAGGCGTGGTGCCTCACAACCGCCTTGTACCATCGGGCAGCAACTATGTGCCCTCGCCCATCAGCGCCAGTGCCGGCGGCGAACTGGCCGAGTGTGACACCAGCGGCAGCAACTACAACTGCGGCAACATGACGGGCAAAGTCTGTTTGGTGCAGCGTCTGGAAAACCAAGGTGCCGGTTATCCCGAGATCAATGCGGTTCGCGCCTGTAACAACGCCGGTGCGGCAGCGACTATTGTCTACTCCAACAGCACTCTGCCCGGACTGCAAAACCCCTTCTTGGTGGACTCAAACACTGAATTGACCAAGGCATCTGTGTCGGTAGACCGTGAAACCGGTCTGGCGCTGCGTAACCAAATCGGTCAGCAGGCCAGCGTATCCAACACCATTGGCGAAGATTATGAGTACTACAACGGTACTTCCATGGCGACGCCACACGTATCCGGCGTCGCGACTCTGGTATGGAGCTATCACACTGAGTGTAGCGCCGCCCAGGTGCGTCAGGCACTGAAAGCTACCGCCGAAGATCTGGATGTGCCCGGCCGTGACGATCGCACCGGCTATGGTCTGGTCAATGCCGTGGCCGCCAAGGAATACCTGGATGCCTCCTGTAATGGCCCGAGCGATCCCGGCACACCAAGCGATGGTCAGTTGGAAAACGGTGTGGCAGTCAATAACCTAAGCGGTGCCAAAGACGATGAACTGCACTTCTTCCTCGATGTGCCTGCCGGCGCCTCCAATCTCAGCTTCAACCTGAGTGGCGGCACTGGTGATGCCGACCTTTACATGCAGTACGGCGCGGCTCCAACCACCAGCAGCTTCGATTGTCGCCCCTGGAAAAGCGGCAACACTGAAAGCTGTTCGGTCAACAGTCCTCAAGCCGGTACTTACTATGTGATGGTTCGCGGTTACAGCAGCTTCGGCGGTGCCAGCCTGGTGACTAGCTACACAGGCTCAAGCAGCACAAATCCAGGTGGCGCAGCGAGTTACACCAATGGTGACAATATCGATATTCCCGACAACAACAGCACTGGCATTACCAGCCCCATCAGTGTCAGCCGCAGCGGTGATTCGGGCGTAGTCACTGTGGATGTCAGCATAGTGCATCCTTACATTGGTGATCTGCAGATTGAACTGCACAGCCCCAATGGCCGGATTGCCGTGCTGCACGACAACACAGGCAAAGACACAGACAATATCAACCAGAGCTATTCGGTCGATATGACAGGTGTCGAGTCCAGTGGTACCTGGTTGCTCAAGGCCGTCGACTCGGGTCGCCGTGACCTAGGCTACATCGACAGCTGGTCACTACACTTTAAGTAATCTCTCTTTCAAGGGGTCGCTACGGCCCCTTTTTCCTCTCTCTCTATGGTTTCCCCTTGGCTGAAGAGCTGCCGGACAGTTTGACGCAACTTTTTCAACCTTTTTGCAAGGCATTTGAAAAGCTTCTCGGTTATACTGGCGCCGCTTTTATAACACCAGCTACCAAGGCCCATTGATGACAGCTCCCAACTCCCCTCAAACCAACAAAGATCCCCTGCACGGCTTGACCCTCAAGGCGATACTCACAGAAATGGTGGAGCAGTACGGTTTTGATGGCCTGGCACAAAGGATAAAAGTGCGCTGCTTCAGCCATGATCCCAGCATTAAATCGAGCCTGACTTTTTTGCGAAAGACCCAATGGGCCAGGGAAAAACTGGAACGCCTCTATCTGACCAGCAAGGGCTTGCCCATTCCGCCTCACCTGCTGGACAGTTCAACCCCGGCAACACGGGAAAAGCCGGCCAAACAAATCTGTGCCGACAAACCTCAGACCAATGCCCATATCTGGGGCAAAAAAACCGACTAACCAGGCCCAGATACAGCACGCAACCCGCTATATTTTTAAACAATTTTGCCTCAAAATTGCTAAAGTCTCTCTCAATGCAGCCGATAAGCAGTTATCGACTATCAGCACGAATAGATGCCGCCAGGGAGGTTAATGATGAACATTGCAGGCTTAGGTCAACTCGCCACTCAAGGAACAGGTCCCCGAAGCCTGAGTGAAGTCACTGTGGTCGCCAAGGACACAGCTAAGGAAAGCGCTGCCACAAGTCCCGACAGCCAAGATAAAGTGAATATCTCTTCTGCCGGTCACAAAGCACTGGCGGATGATGTGGGCGGTCAGTTGCACAGAAATAATTCGGCGCAAACCTCAGAAGCGCAGGAAGCCGCCGAGGAAGATACCTCGGGTATGTCTGAAATTGACAAGAAGATTAAGGAACTGCAGAACAAGCTCAAAGAGTTGCAGCAGGAGTTGCAGCAGTTGAATGGTGATGACTCAGAGGCCGCCGAGATAAAGCGTAAACTGCTGCAGGATCAGATAGCCGCCGTCAGTGGTCAACTGGTCGCCTTAATCAAAGAGAAAACCCACCAGGACAAGAATGCTGCCACTGAGGGCTGATGCCGCTCAGATAGGCATGCTGAACAGCAGGCGCCAGATCTCCAGCCCATCACCACTGCGGTAACTGAGCCCCAATCTGTCTATGCCAAGTACGGGCTTGGCAAGGGCCAGGGTGGCGCCCAGCTCAATACTGCCGGACACCAAGGTGTCCTGATTGAGGTCGCCGGCAAACTGTAACTGGTCAAAATACCAATAACCCAAAGCGAACACCCTGGGCTGCATCTGTAACCCCTGCCAGGACCAGTGATAAGGCAAGCCGATATCTACCCCGGTTTGCAATACGGAAAAGCTCTGGCTAATGCTGAACGCCCGTTCACTGTAGGCGGCAAATTTCAACCGGGTCACCCACAAAGAATCTGCCTGCCACAGTTCAAAATGACGTAAGCCACTGATGCCGGCAGCCATGATGGCGACATTACCGCCTTGGTCGAAATTACTGCCAAAACCGAGATCGCCATAGGCCTCCATGCGCCAGTTTTCATCCAGACGCCAACGCTTTTCAAAGCCGGGGGTCACGGTCAAGGTACCAACACTGGATGGCAGTTCAAATTCACCGGCATCTTCAAGGCTGTAGTTGAAAAAGCCTACAGAGATAGGCAGGCGCAATAAGAACTCCGAGTCCTCACTCTGCTCCAACGTAAAGTCCAGCGGTAAGCTGATGACTGTGGCATCCTGCTCGGATGCGCGATAGACCCCACTGCCAAGATAGCTGCCAAAGGCATAATGGGAGTTGTCCGGTGGCCGAGCGTGGCCGGGAGACTCTTGAGCATAGATTGGCGCTGCAAGCAGCAAAAGCCCCAGGGAAGACACACTCAATAAACCAACTTGGGTTGATGCTTTCCCCGGTGACTTCATCTTTGCCGACTCAGTCCTGATGACCTTCGGTGAAATGATACTCAGACATCATATGGCCAAGCTCAGTAGACTTGGTCTTGAGGTAGGCTTCGTTGTAACGGTTTTTGCCAACCTGCAGCGGTACCCGCTCGACGACTTCAATGCCGATATCTTTCATCGCCTGCACCTTGCGCGGATTATTGGTCATCAACCTAACCTTGTGAACACCGATTTTTTCCAGCATGGGCGCAATCATATCGTACTTGCGCATATCGGCCGGAAAGCCCAGGCGCTCGTTGGCTTCCACTGTATTGGCGCCATCGTCCTGCAACTCGTAGGCTCGAATTTTGTTCAACAGCCCAATGCCACGACCTTCCTGACGTAGGTAGAGAATAAAGCCCTGACCGGCTTCAGCGACATTTTGCATCGCGGTCTGCAGTTGAAAGCCGCAGTCACAGCGCAGGCTGAACAGGGCATCTCCGGTGAGACATTCCGAATGGATCCGTCCCAGCATGGGTTTATCGGCTTGGAGCTCACCAAAAGTCAGCGCCACATGCTCTTTACCGGTTTCGGTATCCTCGAAACCATGCATGGCAAACACCCCCCAAGGGGTTGGCAATTTGGCGGTGGCGATAAATTTAATAGACATGAATTAACCTTAACGACTGCTCTCATTCCCTGAGACGGTTAACATCCTTCAAAATCAAGATAATAGTGAAGCGCGCTCAGTACTCAGGCCGGTCATTTTATGCGTTTTTACCACCGACCGAAATACCCAAGTGAATTCATTGGTTATTATTTGCTGTCACGGCGGCAGTTAAAATGCCTTGGGTGCAAACCCGGTAACGGCAGTAATGCCCATTTCTCTGCCCAGCGCTGTCATGGGATGCACAACGACCAACCCCCGAACCGACTTTTTGAGCTTGCCCATATCGGCCTGTTCGGCCTTGGTGAGTGCACGGCTAAACGGCAGATCGCGAATAGACTGCCCCTGTTTGCCAAGCTGACGACTCTGCTGCCCCTTGATGGCTGCAATCCGCTTACTGACGGCGGCGATTTCCCGCTGAAACTGGGCAATGATAGGACCATCGCCACGTTGCTCTGCGGCGGCCAATTTACGGCGATACTGATCCAGCTTATCGTTGAGCTGTTGCAGCTCCTGCTTCAAATTCATTCTGTTACCTTACAAAATCCCGGCACCCTGAGAATGGACGGCCTGGTTGCCGTAAATGTGCCGGACAGAAGTATAACAGCAACTCAAGCTCAGGTGACGGGGTTTTTTAGCAGGGAAAAGCAATTGTGTTAACCAGTTTTCACTTTTGTACTTATTGAGGGGCTTTGAGCAGGTGTATCACCTGATTGGCCGAACCGCGAAACTTCAATGAGGGGTCCGCTTGCTCCTGCACAAATTTACCATCCACCAACACATGAATAAGCCCGAGCAATTCCCGCTGCGCAGGACTGAGCTCATCGAGACGATAACCAGTCCAGAGCCAGACATCCTTTCCCGGGCATTCGTCGCGCACCCGCAACAGCAAGGCCTTGATGGCGTCAAGATTGCCCGGATACAGTGGGTCACCGCCGGAGAGTGACAGGCCCCTTCTCGGGATCCGGCTGTCATTGAGATCGGCAATAATCCTGTCAGACATCGCCTGGTCAAAAGGATGCCCGGAGCGGGGATCCCAGGTTGACTGGTTATAACAACCCCGGCACTGATGTTCACAACCGGAGACAAACAGGGTTACCCGGGTGCCCGGTCCATTGACCACATCCACGGGGTAATACTGATGATAGTTCATAGCTATATCCACAAGGCGCCCCAAGGGGCGCCTTTATTTAGGGAAAGGGGCAAAAATGCAAGCGTAAGTACACAGAGTACTGTTTTACATCTTCCTTTCGTTAGAGGTGCTTAACCCGACGCTTGACCTCTTCCTGCTTACCGTGGTTAAAGGGTCTGGCATCCGGGCTGCCAAGATACCCACAAACCCTGCGGGTCACAGACACCCGACTGGGCTCATGATTACCGCATTTGGGGCAGGTAAAGCCCTTGCTGGTACAGATAAACTCACCAGTAAAGCCACAGTCGTAACACTCATCTATCGGTGTGTTGGTTCCATAGTAAGGCACCCGGCTATAGCTGTAATCCCAGACATTCTCAAGCGCTTCCAGGTTGTGCTGCATATTCGGGTATTCGCCATAGCAGATGAACCCCCCATTGGCGAGCTCAGGATACGGCTGTTCAAAATCGAGTTTGTCGTAAGGGTTCACCTTCTTCTCTACATCCAGGTGGAAACTATTGGTGTAATAGCCCTTATCGGTGACACCATCAACCAGGCCAAAACGCTTGACATCCAGCTTGGCAAATCGGCTGCACAGGCTCTCACTCGGTGTGCTGTAGAGGCTGAAACCATAACCGGTTTCCTCTTTCCAACGCACAGTGGCCGCCTTGAGGTGAGCCACTATGGCAACCGCTTTCTGCCTCAATGCTTCATCGTCAAACACATGAGTGTCTGTGCCATAAAGCGCATTGATTGTCTCATGCAGGCCAATGTAGCCCAGAGAGATGGAAGCTCGGCCATTTTTGAAGATTTCGGCAATGTTGTCATCACCGCGCAGGCGCACGCCGCAAGCCCCTTCCATATAGAGAATGGGCGCCACTCTGGCCTTGACGTTGGCCAGGCGTTCGATGCGGGTATCCAATGCCTTGCGGGCCATCTCCAGCCTTTGATCCAAAATGCGATAAAACTCGGCTTCATCGCCCTTGGCCTCCAGCGCCACCCTCGGCAGGTTCAGGCTGACGACGCCTAAGTTGTTGCGACCTTCATGCAGCAGCTCGCCGTTTTCCTCATAGGTGCCAAGGAAACTGCGGCAACCCATAGGAGTCTTGAATGAGCCAGTAACCTTGACCACCTGCTCATAGTTAAGAATATCCGGATACATGCGGATGCTGGCACATTCGAGCGCCAACTGCTTGATATCGTAGTTGCAGTCGCCGGCCTTGTGGTTAATACCATCACGAATGGCAAACACCAACTTGGGGAAAACCGCTGTTTTACGGTTCTTGCCAAGGCCTTCCATACGGATCCGCAAAATAGACTCTTGGATCAGCCGTGACTCCCAGCTGGTACCCAAACCAAAACCGAAGGTAACAAAAGGCGTCTGACCATTAGCGGTATGCAGGGTATTGACCTCATATTCCAGCGACTGGAAGGCGTCGTGACACTCTTTCTTGGTCTGCTCTGTGGCAAACGCCTTGGCATCGGTAATCCCCCACTTGAGCGCCGTTTGATAATGCTTGTCGTAGCTCTTGGCCACAAAGGGGGCCAACACTTCATCTATGCGGTTGATTGTGGTGCCGCCATAAATATGGCTGGCGACCTGGGCGATGATCTGCGCGGTAACTGCAGTGGCAGTCGAGATGGATTTTGGCGTTTCAATCTCGGCATTGCCCATCTTGAACCCTTGGGTCAACATGCCACCGAGATCGATCAGCATACAGTTGAACATAGGGAAGAAAGGTGAATAGTCGAGATCGTGATAGTGGATCTCACCGGCCTCATGGGCGGCAACCACATCCTTGGGCAGGATATGATGTTTAGCATAATGTTTGGCGACAATACCGGCCAGGAGATCCCTCTGGGTGGGGATCACCTTGGAATCTTTATTGGCATTTTCGTTGAGCAAGGTCGCGTTACTCTGCTCGACCAGGCCGCGGATCTCCAGATTCAGGCGGCTGCTGGATTCACGGCAGATATCTCTGTCATGACGATATTCTATGTAGCTACGGGCCACTTGCTTGTACGGCCCTTCCATCAATAGATTTTCTACCCTGTCCTGCAACTCCTGGATATTGACCTCGGCCTTGTCGGTTACCGCCTGGGTGACCAAAGCTGCAACTGTGGCCGCATAGTCCGCATCTTCTATACCGCAGTGGCTAGAGGCCGCCAGCACCGCATCCCTTATCCTTGTTTCGTCGAACTGAGTACGGCACCCGTCCCGCTTAATCACTACCGGCATTTCTTTAATCTCCATGTTGTTTATTTAACACCATATATAGTGGTGTTTTATTAACCAAGCACTATATGTGGAGATTAAGCGACAAATCGCTCTTCAATACCATGATCTGGATCATGGTATTGAAGAGGATGAACAACACTATGGGATTAGTGCCGACGAGCACAACTTGTGGAGATTTTTCCCTTGACCGGGCTCCAAACGGCCGCTAGTCAGTACCTCTTTACCAAGGCCAGATAACTGTTGATTTGCCCACTGCCCTGCTGCTGGCTGCCCATGGCTGCAGCGGTGCGCATCAGCGCGCTGACACCACTGAGCCGGGATAACAGTTGCGGCTCTTGCAGTGCGGAGTCGACCTTGGCCGCTAGCTTGCTGCTGCCATTGCCGCTCTCTGCGCTCTTGGCAGTTTGGTTTTCGCCCTTGAGCACGGCATCCAACTGAGCCGCCACCTTGTTGGCCGCCAAAGAGCTCGATGGGGTATACATCATCCCCATATTGCCCATAAGACTGTCCGCTCCCTCAAGTGCATTGAGCAAAGGGCTTTGGCTGGCCTGTTGTCTGAGCAAACCAATCTGGCCTTGAATAAACTCCTTGAGGCTGACGTTATCCTTGGTATCAACTCCCATCAGGCCATTGCCCTGCAATTTGACCATCTGACTTTCAGACAACAGCCCTTCCTCGCCGAGGCGCGCCAACAGCTTGGGCAAATCGGCACTGCTGAACTGGCCTGAGCCGAAAAACTCCTTGGCCAACTCCTGCACCCGTGCGGCTCTTTTGCCATCGTTGGAGAGGGATATGCTGTCCTGCCCTATATTTGCCGAGGTTGAGCCCTTGCTTTTGTTGTCACTGACAGTTTCAGTGTCGACAACCGAGAGGCCGCTGCCGCTGGTCAAACGATTGTTGACGCCATAGGCATCGACCCCGGACAATCTGGGATCCACAGAAGAATGGATTGGCTGCATGTCAGTTTTCCGTCATATCGACGTTCTATTGGTTGTTTTTAAGACAAAATTGCTTGAGAAATGTCAGAAAAACGCCCTTTGAGCGCCTTGATGCTAATGATGTGCTGAACTATGCAGAAAGTGTGCCCACACCGCAGAAAATGTGCCCACACCAAGCATTAATAAAAAGCGCCTGCTTCAGAGACGCCCCAACGCCGCATCAATCAGATGCGAGGCCTGCTGCACCGCCTTCTCACCGGCGGCAATGGCTTCACTGGCACGGTGGAACTCCATAGTGCCTATATCCGACACCTTAGGTACAATACAGATATCCGGTGGATCTCCCATTAAACGCGCGCGCTTGTGGCGCTGCTCCAGAATATCCATCGACTGTGACATCACAGCCAACATACCGGGTTCAGCCTTATTGCCAAGAGAGAACTTGTCGGTCAGGCCGGAAATATAATCCTTGCCCTTGGCCAACAGATCCATAAAACCACTCTCAGAGGAGTGTTCCGCCACTTTGCTCTGCAATGAAGGTTCTTCGCTATTAAGCGCCACCGGCAACACTTGCAGTTGCTCGCGCCTATGACCATGCAAATCGACGCCTATCACCAAACTCGCGCCCATAGCTCTGGCCACAGACACAGGAATGGGATTCACCACAGCGCCATCCACCAGCCAGCGATGCCCCTGACGCACTGGCGACATGATCCCCGGCATGGAACAGGAAGCTCTGACGGCTTGGCGTAAATCCCCCTGACGGAACCAGATCTCCTGCCCTGAGTAGAGGTCGGTTGATACAGCAGTAAAAGGATACTTAAGTTCTTCAATCAGGAGATCACCGATGCGATCTTGAATGGCACTGAATACCTTATCACCACTGATGAGTCCGCCCTTACCCCAACTAATATCCATCAACCCCAACACATCCCAGCTGGAAAAACTGCGCACCCAGTCTTCCAGCTCTTCGAGGCGCTCATTGGCATAAGCCGCACCGACCAGGGCACCTATAGATGAACCGGCCACCTTATCTGGCTTTACTCCCATTGCTGCCAAGCCTTTGAGTACACCTATATGGGCCCATCCTTTGGCGGCGCCGCTTCCAAGAGCAACTCCGATACAGGGTTCATGACTCTGCGCCATCCTCTCTCCTTAATATTTTCTACCAATCACGCAGCCTAAGCTCAATCAGCCAAAGCAGCATACACCCGAAGCCGGAGCTGCTCCAGATTTTATCCCTGGAGCCTGTTGTGGTTAACTCAAGACATTTTAAAACCAGTCAGCAACCATTTCGACACTCTATTGACTAAATACATGCCCCACAGCGTAAAAGCCGTTATAATATGCGGTCGTTTTTATTGAGGAGTTTCACCTTTGCATTTTTCCGATTTTTCGCTGGATCAGCGTCTGCTGCAAACCCTTAAACATATGGGTATCGATGAGCCCACAGAGATTCAGCGTGAAGCGATTCCCGTGGCGCTGGCCGGGAAAGACCTGATGGCCTCATCCAAGACGGGCTCGGGGAAAACCTTGGCCTTTTTGCTGCCGGCGATGCAAAGGGTGATCTCCACCAAGGCGCTCAGCAAGCGCGATCCCAGGGTACTGATACTCCTGCCGACCCGTGAGCTGGCCAACCAGGTCTACGCTCAGTTGCGTCTACTGGTTGCCAATACCCAGTACCGGGCCATCAGTGTGCTTGGCGGGGAAAATTTCAACGATCAGGCCAAGGCGCTGGCGCGGGATCCGCATTTTATCGTCGCCACCCCGGGGCGGATTGCCGATCACCTGTCACAACGCCATCTGTATCTGGAAGGGCTGGAACTGCTTATTCTTGACGAAGCCGACCGCATGCTGGATCTCGGCTTTGCACCACAACTCAAGGCAATCAACGACGCCGCCAACCATAGACGGCGGCAAACCCTGATGTTTTCGGCCACTTTGGAACATGAAGAGGTCAATGATATCGCCGCCACCTTGCTCAATGACCCGCAACATGTGGCCATTGGCGCCGCCAATGCCGAGCATCAGGACATACACCAGCGGATTTTCCTCTGTGACCATCTGGATCATAAAGAGACGCTGCTGATTGAACTGCTAAAGCGCGAACAACAGCGTCAGGTGATCATATTCACCGCTACCCGCCAGGATACCGACAGATTAGCCGAAAAGCTCAAGCAACAAGGCTACAGCGCGGTGGCGCTCAGTGGTGAACTGCGCCAAAGTGCCCGTAACCAGATAATGGATCAGTTCAGCCGCGGCCAGCAGCAAATTCTGGTGACAACCGACGTGGCCTCCCGCGGTCTGGATCTGGTGAACGTCTCCTTGGTGGTCAACTTCGACATGCCCAAGTTTGCCGAAGAATATGTCCACCGTATCGGCCGTACCGGCCGCGCCGGCGCCAAGGGCGACGCCCTGTCTCTGGTGGGCCCCAAGGACTGGTTCAACTTCAAGAAGGTGCAGAGCTTTCTCGGTCGCCGCTTCGAGTTCAGTTCCCTGGAGGGGCTCGAACCCAAATTCAGTGGCCTGGCCGATCCCAAACGCCAGAGCAGCAAACCAAAGAATACCAAAGCCAGCAAACCCAAGGGCCGCAGCAAAACAGCGGCTAAACCGGGCAAGGCCAAGTCAGGCAGAGACAAGCGCTTTATTACCGGGGTGGATGTGGGCGATGCCCCGATGAGGCGTAAACCCGCTCCAGTAAATAACGGCAATGAAAGCGACTCCGAATCATAAGATTAACATTAGCCGCCGGTGCGGCATGATGAACTACAAGGAATACCATGAAAGTTTGTGCGGTTGAATTAAAAGGCGGCGAAGCCGTCATCTGTTTACTGAGCGCCCAGGGGGACGTATTCAACGTTCCTGATTGCCGCCGTCACTCATTTACCTTGAGCAACCCTGCCAGCCAGGAAGCAATTAGAGAATTCCAATTCGCCTTCAATAAGCTGATGGAAGACTATCAGGTCGAACACGTCGTGATTATTGAGCGCGAATACAAGGGTAAGCTGGCCGGCAGCTCTGTCAGCTTCAAGTTCGAGGCGGCCATTCAACTGGGTAAGTTACCGGTAACAATGCTGACACCTCAAAGCATTAAAGAGCAGCTGAAACGCAATCCACCACAAGTGGACTTCAGCGGCCTGGAACTGAAAAAGTTCCAGGAGAATGCCTTTGAAGCCGCTTACGCCTTCCAGCAGATGCGGATCTACAAGAAGGTCTGAGCCCTTGAGCGGTTTTGATTATCTGGCCCACTACAGCGACGAGATAAAGCAACAGGTTCAGCAGCTTAGCCAAGCGGGCAAACTGGCTGAATACCTGCGAAAACGTCATCCTGAGTTACACCAGATCCGCAGTGATAAAGCGCTTTGGGACTATACCCAAGCGCTGAAGCAAACTTATCTGCGTCAATCAAACCCGCTTGCCAAAGTGTGTTTTGACGACAAAATCAGCCTCAGCCATCAGGCGCTGGGGCTGCATACCTACGCCGCCCGAAAGCAAGGGCACAAACTCAAGACCAAGAATGAAATCCGTATCTCCTCCCGGCTGAAACGGGCACCCGAAGCCTTCTTGCGGATATTGGTGGTACATGAACTGGCGCATCTGAAGGAAAAAGAGCACAACAAAGCCTTCTACAAGCTGTGCACCTATATGGAGCCGGACTATCATCAGTTGGAATTTGAATTGAGACTTTACCTCAGTCTTCTGGACGCCAATCAAGACCCTTATCCGGCTTGAATCCCCTCCTGCTCCTCAAACAATAGCAGTTAATTCCCAGAGCTGTCGTTCCTTGTTCATGCTAGTGATAGTGACGCTATGACAAAGCAAATACCTATAGCGGAAAGTCACACTGATTGACGAAGCAAGGGTTACTCTGCTTCGAATTCCTTCGAATTTAACTATTTATTTTGATGTCTATAAAACCGGCTTACCTGCTGATAAAGAAGCTTGGCAAGCTATCATTTTTATGGCTAACTGAGCGACGCACTAATAAAAGATGGACGCGGTGCCAACATCAAAAAATCATTATAAATATCGTATTAAAGGGAATAATAATTATGATAAGAAGGAGTTTAACAGTCCTTGGGGTAATATTTTTTATTAACGCTTGTGCCAATATACCACTCGGCACCATGCTCAGCCTGAGTTCTTTCGATGAGCAGGATTTTGCCGAATTAAACCCGCGAGTTATCAGATCGCAGATCCTCATCGATGAACCGGGTAAACTCAAGATTGATGCCACTGAACTGACCCTGGAACTGGATACCAGCCAGGGAGTATCCCGGTATAGTTTCCCACTCAAATTGGAGTCTATTCAAGTTATCCCCCAAAATGAGGGCCTTTTCAGCAGCAGTCCCGCACAAAATCATTATCAATTGGCACTCACTGATACGGCAATAAACAGCTTCCAGCAAGTACAAACATTGATAAATACCGAGACACCTACCCAATATAGCTTTTCTATTGATGCAGGTCTTGATGAGATGAGCAAGCCAGTGAAGGAAATTACCTTGTCGGTTTTGATCAAACTGACCGAAGATCAGGGATATCTGACTTTGATAGATAACGCGACACTCAACCTTGAGCAACAGCCTTGACCCCGGATTTAATTAAGACTGAATCCAAAACAACCAATAACAACTCAAGGAAATCGGTATGCAGATTGACCTTTTACAGCAAGTTGATGACGACCTGCAAAATGAGCTTATCGACAAACTCAGAACCTATAATCACAGCTATATAAACGAAAGCAGTCAACCCCTGGCCGCCATCGCCCGCGATTCCGAGGGGCAACTCATTGGTGGCGTGAGTGGCCGCAGCATCTATCGCCAGTTGCTGATTGAGGTGGTTTGGGTCGCGAAGGAGCATAGAGGTTCAGGTCTTGGCAGCCGCTTAATGGCTCTGTGCGAGCAAGAGGCAATCAAACGGGGGTGCCTGGCTGCGCAGCTCGACACTTTGTCGTTTCAGGCGCCGGCATTTTATGCCAAACAAGGGTTTGAAGTTGTCGGCTCGGTCAGTGGAATTCCCGGCAGCCCGGACAGGTATTTTATGTGTAAACGCTTCAATGGCTGAAGGCCAGGCTGCGACATGCCCTTCCCCTTCAACAAAACGTCGACTGAAGCCGGTATTATCATGCTCCTCCCCCCAAATGACTGAGAACGCCATGACACTGACACTACTCAAGAAACTGTTACAGCAATGCCCCAACGCCACTGCCGACTATCCTTTTGGTCCTGAAGCCAGAGTCTATAAAGTCATGGGTAAGATGTTTGCCCTGCTGGCCGAGCAGGAAACGCCCCCTAGGGTGACACTCAAGGCCAAACCTGCCGACGTACAGGCACTGATCGATAGCTTTGAGGCGATAGTGCCCGGCTATTACATGAATAAGCAGCATTGGTTCACGCTAACCTTGAATGGTGAGGTCAGCGAGGATATGCTCCGTGACCTGATTGAGGCATCCTACGCTCTGGTTGTCAGTAAACTGACCCAGGCGCAACAAGCCCAGTTGCAACAGCAAAACACCTAAAAATGACTTTTCAGATTGAGGGAACAATCAAGATGCGTGCCAGCCTGCGACAAAAAGTTATCCATGTCTGCCAGCAAAAAATCGCCCAGAAGGGCGAGAATGTTGGCGTCTCCTTCTATGCCTTCTTTGCCAACAAGAATGATGATCCCGAGTTGCTCATGGAGGCCGCTAGCTGGTGGATCCAGACCCACAAACTGGATCACTTTGAGAAGGCCCACAAAATTCTGCAAATGGTGCAAGCCGGGCAATAACCTATGGTGACAGGATCCTACCGGCATAGAGGCTTTAAACAGATCTCCCGCTCGGCACTCGATGCCATGGGTAAGCCCTTCCCTATTTTGCATCTGTCGCTTGATACCTCAAAAGGGTAACTGATTGATGTCCAAGGAAGATGAGTTAAACAAAAAATATCGCGCTCTGCCCCGCGGCGCTCGTTGGCACTTAAAGCTGGATGCCCATGGGCGAGCCTACTTTATTGGCAGACAGCAAACCCTGGCTACAATCTGGGGCTTTATCATGCTGGTTCCCCTGTCGGCCTCAAGTTTAATGGCTGTGGTGCTGACAGGTAAATCACAGGTATTTCATGCCGTCTCGGCCTTGCTGTTGTTAACCCTGGCAATTGGCTGTTTGGGGGTAAGAAGGCGTTGGCTGTTTGACCCTAAAAGCGCTGAGATTCAAGAATACACCGGCTGGTGGCGTATAAAAGCCAAGCCCCGCAAAACCCTGCCCTACAGTCAACTCTCTATTCATATTACCCCACTGGCGCAAACGCCAAATGGGGTACAGCTGGTGCTGCTCGGACAGCGCCACACCCTGACAGATATGGCTGAAGCACTGGCATTGATAGGCTTTTTGCGCGGCTGCGCCGGCCCGCTTGCAGTCAATGAACTTGAAGTCTATGAACTTGAAGTCTATGAAAAAGTCACTGCCTGGCCCGAGTTGAAAGCCGTGCCCTTTGACACAGCTCCAAGCAACTCGGCGCCGGAGGCCGAGAGCCAGACCGCAAAATCCCCCCATACCGAAACCAAGCCTCTGAAAGCCGCGACTCAAACTGGCCAATCCAGCAGTCAGTACCGGCCCATTTGGGAGCAACACCTGATGTGGAAACTGGCACTGCCGCTGCCGCTTTTTGCCCTGCTCGGACTGCTGATGACACGCTTAGGGAGCTGAGCCATGGCGCACTGGAACAAGTATTCCTCACAAAGGGCCGAGTTGGTGTTTGGCCGCTGGACCTGGTTAATCGGCCTGCCGCTGGCGGCGCTGACTCTGGCACAGGTGTATTTCGGGCTTAACCCTGAATTGCTGCTCGGTTGGGCCATGGGGGCAACACTCGGCTGGCACGCGCTGTTCTGTCGCCATAAAATCTTGATAGACAAAAATACCTGTGTGCTGGAGCACAGCATTCGCAGTATCTACCCCATAGGGCAACTCAAGGTGCCACTGGCCGAAATCAGCGGATTTTGCCTCTGCCCTCACTTCGGCGAGCCCAGATACTGGGACTTGATCTTGATGCTCAAGGATGGTCAGAGAGTGACGTTGCTGAGACGTAAGGGCAAGGCCGCCATGCAGGAGCTGGGTAAAGAACTGGCCGATGTCAGCGGCCTGGCCTATGACGAAGAGTTCAGAGACTGAATCCATAACCGTCTATGCCGGCATAACGGCGATAAAACCATCAGATACCTAGCCATTGATAAAGTAACCGCTTGAGAAATCCGTAGCGCTCCAGTAATTTGGGCCAAGTTTCATTGCTTGGTGCCATTACCGAGCTTTAAGGAGTCGAGATGCAATCTGCACTGGTAAGCAGCGAGTGGTTGGCCGCTCATCTTTCTGATCCCAAGTTGGTCATTTTGGATGCCAGCATGGACAAGGTGATAGGCCGCGAGCCGATAGTCTACGATGAGCCCTGCTTTATTGCCGGTGCCCGGCGGCTGGATCTGGAGCGGGAGTGCACAGATCTGCAGTCCAGCGAGTTACACGCCCTGCCGAGTCAGGCCCAGTTTACCGAGCTGGTGCAGCGGCTCGGCATCGACCAGGACAGCACTGTCGTCATCTATGACAACCAGGGTATCTACTCATCACCCCGCGGCTGGTGGTGTTTCAAGGTCATGGGGTTTGAGCAGGTGTTTGTTCTCGACGGCGGTCTGCCCAAATGGCTCAAAGAGCAGCGCCCCTGTGCCGACAAGCCGGCGACCGAGTTTCAGCGCGGTAACGCCTGTGGGCAATATCAAGCGGAAAAGGTCTGTAACGCCCCCCAGGTATTGGATACCTTGGCAGGCAAGCAGGCCATGATACTGGATGCCAGGGCCAGTTTACGCTTTCTCGGCCAGAGTCCCGAACCCAGAGAAGGCGTGCGCAGCGGCCATATTCCCGGCGCCGTGAATCTGCCGTTTGCCGAAGTGCTGGAGGGCGACAGCCTGAAACCTCAGCCGACACTGGAGCAGATTTTTCTGCATCTGGGTGCCATGGACGCCAGACGCAGCGGCAAACCTTTGATCTTCAGTTGCGGCTCAGGGATCACCGCCTGTATTTTGATCCTGGCGGCCTATCAGGTACGCCTCGATGCCCTGATACTCTACGATGGCTCCTGGGCCGACTGGGGCAGCAAGGCCCATCTGCCGCTGGCAACAAGTTAAGACCAAAGCCGTTATAAACCAAAGCGGTTAAATATCAGGGCGGTTAAAAATCAGGGCTGTTAAAAACCATCTCTCGCTTTCAGCCCAACTGAAGGCGAGCAGCAAACACTTCTCTAGCTTCACCTTCCCCCTCAATCTCAAGCCTGCTTCCCCAAGCAGGCTTGTTAACATTGTCCCGCCCATCAGCTTCCCCCTCCCAAAGAGAGCCAAGGCTGCTTATGCTTGTCTAAAGAAAGCCTTAAGCCCTTTCCTTAAGGCGCGCCCGGCCAGCAAGGGCCAATACGGCTATGCCTATGTGCTCAACAGCTCGGTCAATGAAGTCGTGTGTCACGGGGTTCAGTCGGAGCAGCAGTTGCTGAAGGCCAGCGATATTGTCAATCTGGATATTACCCTCGAAAAAGATGGTTTTATTGCCGACTCCAGCAAGATGTACCTGATGCCACAGGCATCGTCTTTGGCCAAACGCCTGGAACTGCGAGCCGGTATGTGGTTTACCATAGAGCCGATGAGCAACCAGGGCGGCGCCAAAATAAAGACCAAGAAAGATGGCTGGACAGTAGTGACCCGGGATAAAAAACTCTCGGCCCAGTGGGAGCACAGCATACTGGTGACAGATACCGGCTATGAAGTGCTGCCCCTCCGAGATGAAGAGCGCTGAACCACAGCGCTCATCCCAAACGCTTACGGAACCTCAATGAAGCGAGCAACACGCCTCCCAGGGTGAACGCCCCCAGCCAAAAGGCATCTTTAGCCAACATCAGGATATCGGCCTCACGCAGGACTATGGCGCGCACCATACGCATAAAGTGCGTCGCCGGCAGCGCTTCGGCAATCCACTGCGCCGCAATTGGCATAGCTTCGTAAGGAAACATAAAGCCTGACAACAAAATAGAGGGCAGCAGGATAAATACCGTCAGCTGCATCGCCTGCAATTGGGTCTTGGCAATGGTGCTGATCACCAGGCCCAGGCTGAGGCTGGCAAAGATAAACAGCAAAGAGGCCAGCAACAAGCTGTCCAGACCGCCGCGCACCGGCACACCGAACAGGAAGTGGCCCACGCTGAGGATAATACTCACCTGAATAAGCCCCACCAGCACATAGGGGATGATTTTCCCCACCATCAGCTCCATGGGTTTGACCGGGGTGGTGATCAGAAACTCCATATTGCCCTGCTCTCTTTCCCTGACAATGGCGGCAGAGGTGAACATGATCATTGTCATGGTCAAAATCACTGCCAGCAAGCCGGGCACTATGTTAACCACAGTGCGCTGCTCCGGGTTGAAATACTGCACCACCTCAAAACTTGGCACCCGGTTTTGGCTGCTGAAACCGGCCACTTCATCCAGCGGCATGCTCCTCAGGCTACGGATCGCGGCGGCGATAACCGTATCCGAGCCATCCACCAGCCACTGGGCCACGGGCCGGGTAAGTTGGCTGTCGCTCTGACGACGGTCGAAGGCTGGATGATTCACCAGACGGGCATTGAGATCCGCCGGCAAATAGAGCACGGCGCGCACTTCCCCCGAGGTGATGGCCGCCTCGGCCTGCTCGATAGAGGCATATTTTGCCTTGAAGTCCACCACTTGGGTGGCCTTTACCGCCTGCACCAAGGCCCGGCTGTAGCTGCTGGCGGACATATCCACCAAGCCGGCGGGCAGATGCCTGGCATCGGTATTGATGGCGTAGCCAAACAGCAGCAGCTGCACCAGAGGGATCATCACTATCATGCCGAAGGTCATTCTATCCCGCGACAACTGCCTGAGCTCCTTGAGCATGATTGCCAATATCCTAGCCCACATGTCGACCTCCGGTGCAGGATACAAACACATCTTCGAGACTGGGGCGCGCCATGGCGAGCTTGTGCCCATCGCAATAGGGGCTGAGAAAGGCGATGGGATCTGTGGCATCACGCCGCACCAACACCCTGAGCCGGGTGCCTACCTGAGCGGCAGAAACAACCTCAGGTAAGGCCACCAGCTGCTGTTTGAGCGCCCTTAGCTGCTCACCGCTAACTTCCACCACGCTGGCGCCCATCTGCTGCATCAATTCGGCCGGGGAGCCATCGGCCCGCTTGGCGCCGCGCTCAAGGATTGCCAATGCATGGCAGCGCTCCGCCTCGTCCATGTAATGGGTTGACACCAAAATAGTGGTCCCGGCTGCGCAGAGATCGAACAGCCGCTCCCAAAACTCGCGGCGGTTTTCCGGATCGACCGCCGAGGTGGGTTCATCGAGAAACAACAGCTCGGGGGAGTGCAGTGTGGCGCAGGCCAGTGCCAGACGCTGCTTCTGACCACCACTCATGGAACCGGCCAACTGAGACTCCCTGCCCTCCAGGCTATACAGATGCAGCAGCTCTTCGATGCGCGCCTTGCCTCGGCGGCCGAACAAGCCATAAATACTGGCGACAAATCTGAGGTTCTCCAGCACAGACAGATTATCGTAGAGAGAGAACTTCTGGGTCATATAACCTATACGTTGCTTGAGCGCCTCTTCGTTACCGGCAAGCGGCTCTCCCAATACGGTCACCTCACCGGCATCCGGCAACAACAGGCCGGTAAGCAGCCGGATCGCAGTGGACTTGCCGCAACCGTTGGGACCGAGAAAGCCGTAAATACTGCCACGGGGAATAGCAAGACTGAGATTATCCACCGCGGTCAACTCACCAAAGCGCCGGGTCAGCCCATGAGCTTCAATGGCTAGGGGAGCTTCAATGGCCTTGGAAGAATCAATGGACAAGGTGGCTTGAGTGGCCGAAGAAGCACCGGCATCAGCTGACTGAGTCATGGCAGTCGTACCTCCAGCGCCAGCCCTGAGGGCAGAGACTCGGCGCCCTCGACATCGATATCCGTCAGATACATCAATCTGGCACGATCGCGCTCATTGAGGGCATAAAACGGGGTAAAGGCAGGTTGGGAACGGATATTTCTGACAGTGCCTTTGAGCGGCTGCGCCACCCCATCGACCCAGACCTCCAGCTTGTCGCCGCGGGAAAGCTTACTGATGGCCGTTTGCGGCAGATAGACTCTGGCATAGGGTTTATCCAGTGCCAAAAGCGCGACAAGTTGAGTGCCCTGAGCCACTCGATCGCCCCTCTTCCAGGGCAATATGTCCACCTCTGATGCCAGCGGCGCCCTGAGACTGAGGTCGTCCAAGGCTTTCTCCTCGGCCTTGAGCGCCGCCGCTACGGCTGCCACTCTGGCTTCGGCCTGGGCCAGTTGTTCGCTGCGGGTACCGTTTTCCAGTTGCAGCCAGTGTTCATTGGCCTGCTCGACCAAGGCTTTGGTGTGATCCCGCTCGGCGATGGCCGCATCCAGCTCCGCCTGCCCCACCACTTTGGCGATAAACAGCTCGCGGGTGCGCTGATATCTGAGTCTGGCTTCGGTCGCGGCTGCCGTTGCCGCCTCTATGGCGGCTCTGGCCGCCCGCCGCTCTTCTACCCTGGCACCTTGTTGCAGCTCATCAAGCCTGGCGCCGGCCTCAGCCAATTCGGCGCGGCGCTGTGCCACTCTGGCTGCCGCGCTGCGGCTGTCCAATTGCAGCAACAACTGCCCCGCCTCGACCTTGTCACCCTCGGCCACATGGATATCGGCTATCTGCTCGGCAACGGGGGCTGAAAGCTGGATACGATCCCGCTCCAGAGTGCCCATGGCGCGGCTTTCGCCGCTGTCGCCACAAGCTTGCAACAGCAATAGTGTCGCTGTCAGTATCAGGGATATCTTGTTCATTGGGGTTCCTCACTGCCCGGGTTGGCGGCAATATCCTGGCGCAATAAGCCTTGATGCAGGACTTTGGCATTGTGCTCTGCCAGCTGTTTGAGCCAGGTTTCGTTCAATTCGACGCCGAAGTCCCGCATCAGATGGGCCGGGGCGATCAGCGGAAACACCATCAGGCTGACAAAACTCAGCCGCGCCAAGCTAGGGTCCAGGTTGGGATTAAGGCCTTGATCTTGCCCAAGCTGGCGGATCCACAGCCTCGAGCGGCTGAGCATGTCACTGAACACGCTGGCAAGGGCATCGAAGGCTTCACTGCCTTCTCTGTGATTCAATACCTGGATGATAAGCCCGGGCAAGGCCGGGTTGGCAGCCATGGCGCGGTAATAGACCTGCATCAACTCAAATGGCCCGCCAAAACCTGGCTCAGGCCTTTTCTTGCTCGGATCAAGACTCATCTTGCTCCGCTCAGAACCTTTGTTGCTCGGCTCAGGGCTATTGTTACCAAGCTCAGGGCTGTTATTGCCAAGCTCAGGGCTGTTTGCAAAGCCCTCAGAGGCAGATTGACGACTTTGCGCGGCATTATTGTAGTGTTTGAAGGCTTCCAGTACAGGGGCGATAGTGTCTCTGACCATGGCCTCAAACAGGCCTGCCTTGGAGCCGAAGTAATAACGGATCATCGCCGCATCCACTCCCGCCTTGCGCGCCAACTCTCGGGTGGAAACCCGCTCATACCCCTTCACGGTAAAGCAACTGCGCGCGGCTTCTATCAAAGCATCCCGGGCCCCCGAATGGCCTTTAGGACGACCGGCTGTGGCTTTCATCCCCTGCTCCTCAAAAATTCTTCTTGTGATGAATATACTCAGTTTAGTGCTTATATGGCAGTGAGTTAATTCTTCATTCATGCCTATGTTGAGGAATTTAGTCGGCCCGGTTCGAAGGATATTTGCGCAAGCTTGCTCCGCTGTATTAGGGAATTCTTGCATTCCGGTCTGTAAGCCGACAAAGAGCACACATAGGACTTGTGCGCACCTTCCTTGGACTCGACCCTTTGCCTCGCCGCCGATTGCGCCAACTCCGTCACTCTTGACTCAATCGCCGGCAATCCCACCACAGTCAGTTCCGCCACTCTCTATTCAGTCTTTATCTGAGCAATTTGTTGTGATTGATACAGGGGTCCAATCAAGGCGGTTACATCTTTACACAAATCAAGTGAGAATCATTTGCATTTGTATTTGAGTGCGTGCTAATTTGTCGCCGCTGTCGTTAAGAAAAGGATGACAGCAAAAAAGGAATGGCCCAGGGAAAGGCCGAAGTAGTTCCTTATCCCTGGGTGACTTGTCATTGATGACTGACCTCATGTCAGTCGCAAAGGAGGCAAAAGTGACCCACCCCAGCATGGAGCCTGAACAGGCGAGCAATGACCCGAGCTATGATGCCGCCGGCCATCTGCCGTTCGCTCCCCACACTGAACTCTTTGGTATCGCACCCGAACACCACTACTCCCGCTTGATGCAACTGGGCATGGATACCCTGAAACACCGCCTTGAACGGCTGGATGGCCCCAGCAGTGGCATTCGCCCCGAAGAGCTGCAAAGCGCATTTTCCGATATCAATCTCAACCGCCCCCTCGGGGACATGAAGCAAGTTCTGGCCGAACTGGACAAGCTCTATCTCAGCCACGCCATCTATTTCCAACACCCGGATTATCTGGCCCACCTCAACTGCCCTGTGATGCTCACATCCTTGTTGGCCGAGCTGTTGAGTTCAGCCATCAATACTGCGGTGGAAACCTGGGATCAGAGCGCCGGCGGGACTCTGATTGAACAGAAGGTTATCGACTGGGCCTGCGAGCGCGTGGGATATCAGGGATTTGCTGACGGTGTCTTCACTACCGGCGGCACCCAGTCCAACCTGATGGCGCTGCTGCTTGCCAGGGAGTTAGCCGGCAGCCTTGAGCCGGGTCACAGAGGCAATGTTCTGGCCGGTCTGGCTACCAATGCTCACCGCTACCGCATTCTCTGCTCTGAATTCAGCCATTTCAGCATCCAAAAAGCGGCCGCACTTTTAGGGTTGGGACACGAGGCGGTAGTGAGTGTCGGTTGTGATGCCAATCGGCGCATGGATCCCAAGGCGCTGGCGGGCAAACTCAGGCAGCTCAAAGCGGCAGGACTGATCCCCATCGCCGTGGTCGCTACCGCAGGGACCACTGACTTTGGCGCCATAGATCCCATAGCGCCCATCGCTGCCCTTTGCCGCGAGTTCAGCTGTTATTTGCATGTGGATGCAGCCTACGGCGGCGCCTTGTTGCTGTCACCTACCCAACGCCAACGCCTCGAAGGCATAGAGTTGGCCGACTCTGTCAGCCTGGATTTCCATAAGTCCTTCTTCCAGCCCGTGTGCTGCTCGGCGCTGTTGGTCAAGGACAAAGGCGTGCTCGGTTACCTCACCTACCATGCCGATTACCTCAACCCTGAATCCCAGGCCCAGGCCGGAGTACCGGATCTGGTCAACAAGAGCCTGCAGACCACCCGCAGGTTTGATGCCCTCAAGCTATGGCTGAGCCTGAGAGCCGCCGGGCCGGATGCCATAGGCGAGATGTTCGATACCCTGATTGCCACCACAGCCGAGCTTTATAAAAGCTTTAGCCGTTTCCCCGAATTGCAGACGGCGCAGCGCCCGTCGCTGACCACCCTGGTGTTTCGCTTCAACGACCCGGCACTGGGCAGCGCCGAACTGGATGAATGTAATCGCCATATCCGCGCTCGTCTGGCCCGCGAAGGCCGCGCCATGATTGCAGCGACCAAGGTGGCCGGCAGCCAATATCTCAAGTTTACCCTGCTCAACCCTCACACCCGACTCGAGGATATCGAAGCCGTATTGACCGACATCTGCAAAATCGGTCGCGAGCAGGCCCGTCACTACAAGACCAGCGCGCTTTGCAGCGCCTGAGGAGGAACTGATGCAAACCAAAATTTACGATATCCTGGGTATAGGCATCGGCCCCTTTAACCTGAGCCTGGCGGCCCTGGCCGAGCCGCTTGACGGTCTTGAGTGTCTGTTTGTCGATGCCGGCGCCGGTTTCGACTGGCATCCCGGCATGTTGCTGGAATCCTCCAGATTGCAGACCCCTGTTATGTCGGACCTGGTGACCATGGCCGATCCCACCAGCCGCTACAGCTATTTGAACTTCGCCAAACAGACAGGCCGACTCTACAGCTTCTACATCCGCGAAAGCTTCTTCCTGCCGCGGCAGGAATATAATCGCTACTGCCAATGGGTCTGCGCCGAGCTGAGTAACCTTAAATTCAATTTCAAGGTCACCCGGGTCAGTTTCGATGCCGAAACCGACACCTATCTGGTCAAGGGGCAGGACAGAGTCAGTGGCCAAGAGCTAAGCCTGCGCGCCCGCCACCTGGTGCTGGGAACCGGTACCCAACCCTGGATGCCCCACTTCTGCCCCGGCGCCGACAAGCGGGTACTGCACTCGGCCAACTATCTGCACCGTAAACAGGCGCTGCAGAGCCAAAATGACATCACCATAGTCGGTAGCGGCCAGAGCGCGGCAGAGATCTTCGAAGATCTGCTGCTGGATATCGACAAATACGGTTATCGCCTGCGCTGGCTCACCCGCTCACCAAGATTCTTCCCGCTTGAGTACACCAAGCTGACACTGGAGATGACCTCGCCAGAATATATCGACTATTTCCACGCCCTGCCCGAGGTGCAGCGCCGAGAGCTTATCGGCTCACAGAAGAGCCTCTATAAGGGGATCAACGCCGATCTGATCAACAGCATCTATGATCTGCTTTACCAAAAACGCCTGCACTGTGACTTTGATGTACAGCTGCTGACCAACACGGCACTGCAAAGCGTTCACAGCGACGGACAGCAACTGCTGCTGAGTTGCAAACATACGGAGCTTGAACAGGAGTTCGAACTGACCAGTTCGGCACTGGTGCTGGCCACGGGCTACTGCTACCGACTGCCGGACTTTCTCGAGCCGCTCCACTCGCAGCTGCTGTTCGATCAAAAGGGCGATCCCGATGTCCAGCGTCATTATCACATAGACAAGGCCGGGCGAATTTTTGTTCAGAACCTGGGGCTGCACACCCACGGGCTGTGTTCGCCGGATCTGGGAATGGGCTGCTATCGCAACGCCACCATATTGCGGCAGATCCTGGGCCAAGCACCGTACGAGATAGAGCAGCAAATTGCCTTCCAGAGCTTTGGTATTCCCAAGCAAGACGCCAGTGCACCCAAACACCGGCACAGCAGCAATCACGCATTGCAGCGGGAGGCCAGCTGATGGCCTCTCAAACAGCAATCAATCCGGCTGCCGACACAGCCGGCTTCAGCGCCAGATACGGCTTTGCGCCGGGCAAGCGCCTCAAGATCAACGACTTTGATTTTTGCGCCTATCAGGAAAGCGAGCACTTTGACATCCTGAGCGACTGGCTCGGCCGCGACTATGCCGCCTTCTGGGGCATGCAATCCTTGACGCCCACCGAGCGCCGCGTTGAGCTCGCCCCCGCTGCAGATAAGTTTGGCCTGATGGCCTATCGCGGCGCTGAGCCTGTGCTCTATACCGAGCTGTACGATCCCCGCTTTGATGAAGTGGGCCAACACTTTGACTGCCAACACGGCGATTGCGGCATGCATTTGCTGCTGGCTCCTCCCACTAAGCCGCAGCGCGGTTTCAGCCGCCAGGCCATCACAGCTGTGGCGTCTCTGATACTGCAGCATCTGGGCTTTGCCCGCCTGGTGGTAGAGCCGGATATCAACAACCACAAGATACACCCGCTGAACCGTGCGGTAGGCATCTGTTACAGCCACGCCATTCAACTGGAAAACAAACAAGCCATGCTGGGTTTTTGCACCCTGCCTGGGTTCAGTGCCGCACTGGCAACAGGAGCCACACAATGACAGCATCCATTATCGAACAGCCCCGTTTCAGCCATCTGACGCCTGCCATCTGGAACCAGGCAAGCCGCCATCTGCTGGCGAAAATTCTCAGTGAATTCAGTCATGAAAAGCTAATAGCTCCAGAGCTGTTATTGCCAGCAAAGGCAGAGCAAGAGGCCTGTTGGCAGCTCAAGCTGGATACCCGGGATGGCCAGCTCTGCTACCGCTTCAGCGGTCGCCGTTATCAGCTGGATCAGCTGCAGATAGCGCCGGACTCCATCGAGTGTTTCAAAGATGGCGAGCAGCAACAGCCGGACGCCATGCTGCTTATCATCGCCCTCAAGGAGAGACTCGGCATAAGCGATACACTGCTGCCCACCTATCTTGAAGAGATCACCAGCACCCTCTACAGCAAGGCCTTCAAACTCCTTTGGCAGGCAAAGCCGGTGCAGGAGCTGGTGGATTGCGACTATCAACAGATAGAAGCGGCCATGACCGAAGGCCACCCTGTGTTTGTCGCCAACAATGGCCGCATAGGTTTTGATGTCGATGACTGGCGTGTCTTTACGCCGGAGAGCGGCCAACCGCTGCAACTCGAGTGGCTGGCGGTCAGCAGTGAACATACCAGCCTGGCGTTGATAGCTGGGCTCGACTATCGCCAACTGCTGCAAGATGAGTTGGGCGATG
This sequence comes from Shewanella sp. BJSY2023SW001, assembly GCF_047314685.1. Taxonomy (NCBI): domain Bacteria; kingdom Pseudomonadati; phylum Pseudomonadota; class Gammaproteobacteria; order Alteromonadales; family Shewanellaceae; genus Shewanella; species Shewanella sp. BJSY2023SW001. Next base: position 20,776 of record NZ_JBKORF010000019.1, on the reverse strand, counting down.
CTTTGCTGCTCAGATTTGAGCAGAAAATACGGCAACAGGGCAAAAACCCGGACGATTATTTTCTGATGCCCGTTCATCCATGGCAGTGGCGCGAAAAGATCAGCCGCATATTTGCCGCCGATCTGGCCCGCGATCGCCTCATTTACCTGGGACAAGGCCATGATGAATATCAGGTGCAGCAATCCATCCGCACCTTCTTCAACCTCAGCCAACCCAAGCGCTGTTACGTGAAGACGGCGCTGTCGATTCTCAATATGGGCTTTATGCGGGGTTTATCGCCCTACTACATGAGCCGCACCCCGGAGATCAACGCCTTTGTCGCCGAGCTTATCGACAGCGACCCTTTCTTTGCCAAGCAAAGATTTGTGCTGCTCAGGGAAATCGCTGCCATAGGCTATCACCACAAGTATTATGAGCAGGCTCTGGAGAAAGACACCCCCTACAAGAAGATGCTCTCGGCACTGTGGCGTGAAAGCCCTTATGCTCTGAGCTTCCAGGGCGAGCCTTTGGTAAAACCCGGCCAGCAACTGATGACCCTGGCGGCGCTGCTGCACCAGGATAGCCAGCAGCAGAGCCTGCTGGCGGCGCTTATCAAAGCATCCCCCCTGAGCGCCCACGACTGGATGAGCCGGCTGCTGGATCTCTACCTTACCCCCTTGCTGCACGCCTTCTTTGCCTACGATCTGGTGTTTATGCCCCATGGCGAGAACCTTATTCTGGTGCTGGATGACAAGGTGCCTGTCACCATATTGATGAAGGACATAGGCGAAGAAGTCGCAATTCTCAACGGCAGTGCGCCGCTGCCGGGACGAGTGGCGCAACTGGCGGTCTCCCTCGAAGAGGAGATGAAACTCAACTACATACTGCTGGATATTTTCGACTGTATCTTCCGCTTTATGGCGCCGCTGCTCGATAGCCACACCAGCCTGAGTGAACAGGGATTCTGGGCTCTGGTGGCTGGAAAGGTACGTGATTATCAGGCCTCCCACCCCCAGTTTGCCGATAAGTATCGCCGCTACGATCTGTTCCAGCCGACCTTTGTCCGTACCTGCCTGAACCGGATCCAACTCAATAACAACCAGCAGATGATAGATCTCGAAGACAGGGAGAAGAACCTGCGCTTTGCCGGCGATATCGACAATCCGCTGCACCCCTTTGCCGCCAGCCACAGCTTTGGCATTACATCAACCCAGACCGAGCGTCTTGCAGACCCGGCCTTATAACCCTTCCAGGAAGTAACAGGAAATGGATATTAATATGCAAACCCTCAATGGCTTCAAACCGACTCCCATCGCCCTTCTCTGCTCTGTGCTATTGAGCGCCCCGGCGTTCGCCGCCGACAAGAGTGAGGCCCATGAGAAAGAGATGGAGGTACTGACAATCGTCGGTGCCAAAGACAAAACCGCAAGCTACAAGGCGAGCGACATGAGCACGGCCACCGGCATGAAGCTGTCGTTTCTCGAAACGCCGCAGTCTGTCACAGCCGTCACCGCCAAGGCCATTGAAGATCAGCAGCTCAACTCTGTCATTGATGTCATGACCAGTGTCGCCGGGATCAACGCCCGCCCTTCGGACAACGACAGATACTCCATCAGCGCCCGCGGGATCTCGGTCAGCAGCATTCTCTATGATGGTGTGGCAACCACCTATGACACCCGTTTCAACTATGGCGATAACCTGATGGACAGCGCCCTTTACGAGCGCATCGAAGTGGTACGCGGTGCCACCGGCTTAATGCTGGGTGCCGGTAGCCCTTCCGCCGCCATCAATTTGGTGCGAAAACGGCCCACTGCCGAGTTTCAAGGCAGCGTCAGCCTGAGCAGCGGATCCTGGGATATGCTGCGCGGTGTGGTCGATCTCTCCGGCGGCCTCAATCAGGATGCCAGCATCCGTGGCCGAGTGGTGCTGGCCTATCAGGACAGGGAGAACTGGCAACACAGATATGAGCAGCAGCGGCAAACCCTGTATGGCATCCTGGAGGCTGATTTGGGAGCCAATACTCTGCTGACCCTGGGCAGTGATTTCCAGCATACCAGGCCGGAAGGCACCATGTCCGGCGGCTTGCCGCTGTTTGACAGTGATGGCAACCGCACCAATTACGACCGCCATGTATCCACCGCCCCCAGTTGGGCCTCCGCCAAGACAGATGCGCTCAATAGCTTTGTGACTCTGGAGCATCATTTCAGTTCAGACTGGACCCTTAAAGGCAGCTATATCTATGGCGACAACAGCCTGGAGTTTGATGTGCTCTGGCCCATGAAAAATCCGGCTCCCGTCACCAATGAAGGCATGGTCCCCGGCTCTTTGGCCTTTATCGACGGCAGTCGCACTCAGCACACCTTTGATCTCAAGCTGTCCGGCAACTTCAACGCCTTTGGCCGCAACCATCAACTGGTGGCCGGCGCCAATCAACAAAAACAGGATTTTGCCAACCCCTACTATGGCGCACTCGGCGCCAGGCCACCTCTGGGAGACTTCCGCCAACCGGGCTTTGATTACCCAAAGCCGCAATGGAGCGATAAGGTGCTCTACGGCTCCTGGGGTGAAACCAAGCAACAATCTGTCTATGTCGCTTCCCAGCTTGAACTGACCGATGCCCTGTCCATGGTGCTCGGTGGCCGCCTGGATAACTGGGAGACAGATCAGGATAACTTTGGTGCCAAACATGACTATAAGGTCGATGGTGAGTTCACCGGCTACCTGGGACTGACCTATGCCCTGAGCGACGAATATGCCCTGTATGCCAACTACACGGACATTTTTACTCCGCAAAATAAGGTTCAGGCTGATGGCCGTTACCTGGACCCCATCAAGGGCAGCAACTATGAGGCCGGGATCAAGGCCAGCCTGTTCGATGAGGCGCTGGACTTGTCACTGGCCGCCTTTGAGATACGTCAGGACAATGTTGGTGAGCGAACAGGCGAAAGCCTGCCCAACAGCACTATTCCTATTTATCTCAGTGTCGACGGCACCAAGACCCGGGGTTTCGAGTTTGAGGTCAACGGCTCCATCAATGACAACTGGGATCTTTACCTGGGTTACACCCAGTTTGATACCGAAAACCCCCAAGGCCAAAAGATCAACACCACCAACCCGGAGCGGCAGCTCAAACTCTTTACCACTTATGAATTTGATGGCTGGCTTCACGGATTGCAGCTGGGCGCCGGGGTCAACTGGCAGAGCCGCATCTATAGCCAAGTCTCAAAACCGGACGGGAAAAAGGTTGAAGTGGAACAAGGCAGCTATGCCCTGGTGAAGTTGATGGCGAGATACAAGTTCAATGAACAATTGAGCCTGAGGGCCAATCTGGATAACGCGCTCGACAAGAGTTATTACAGCCAGCTCGGCTTCTATGACCAATACCAGTACGGCGCGCCGCGTAACTTCAGCGTCACCCTGGACTACCGTTTCTGAGCCGCGTTATGCCGTGAAATTATCCATCATAAGGAGCGCCCCGCACTGCGGGGCGAATAACAAATATGTTGTGTGAAGCAAGGCGCCTGTTGGCGCTTGTCGTGTTTCTGAGCCTGGGGCTGACGGGCTGTTATGACCCTCAGCAAACCAAAGCCCAAACACCGCCGCAAAACGGTTATCCTGTTTGCATTACCACGGCCCACGGGACCAGCTGTATCGAGTCGCCGCCCAAGCGCGTAGTGACCCTGGGAGCCGGGGCCGAAGACTGGACCCTATCCTTAGGGGTTGTCCCCATCGCCATTGAACCCCATTACTGGGGCGGCGATGCAGAGGGTTATCTGCCCTGGTTTCGCCAGGCATTGGAAGCGCAAGAGCTGCCGCTGCCCGCCATCATCAGCAGTTACCCCGAACTGGATGTGGAGCGATTATTGGCGTTGAAACCGGATCTTATTCTGGCGCCCCAGTCCGGTATCACCCGCGAAAGCTTTTTGCAGCTGAGCGCTCTGGCCCCCGTCATCGCCTATCCGGACAAACCCTGGCTGACACCGGTTAAGCAGCAGGTGGAACTGATAGCCAAGGCGCTCGGCAAAGAAGCGCAGGCCAAAGCACTTTTGAAACAGCAACAGGCCTATATCGCCCGAGTCGCCGCCGAAAATCCTCAGTTCAATGGCGTGCGCCTGGCCTATATCAATGCCGCCAGTCGAGTTGGCAATCTCTCGGTTTATGTCACAGGCGATCCCAGAGTGGATCTGCTGTTGGCGCTGGGGTTTGTATTGCCGCCACAACTTTTTGGGCTCAATGCCAGCCGAGGCCACTTCGCCGCCCACATAGGACTGGAGCACGCCGACATGCTGGACGATGCCGAGCTGCTGCTCAGCTGGTACAGCTCGGACAAGGCCAGAGCCGAGGTGGAAGCCATGGCGGTTATCCGTCGTCTGCCCGCCATGCGCCGCGGTCGGTATCTGGCAATAACCGACCCGGCGTTGGTGATGGCCAGCTCCTACGGCTCGCTGCTAAGCGTTAAATGGGCTATTCCCAAGCTGGTGCCGCAACTGCAACAAACCCTGGCAGGGCAACAAGAAAACCCTCGCCCAAACAGACCGTCGGACACACAAACTGGTGCAGATACAGGCGCCCATTCAGGTGCAGATACAGGCGCGCCATCGAATAAAAACGGGAGGCCGGGATGACACACCCAAAAACTTTTCTGCAACATGGAGCTACCCAGTCCCCGAGCCGTCTTGGACGTAACACCTTAGCCCTGCTTGGGCTGCTGACGATTCTGGCGCTGCTGGTATTGGCCAACCTGCTCTTTGGCGCCCGCACGCTACCGCTGACTATGCTGGGCAAGCTCTGGCAACCGGCCGCAGACGATCATCTGTCGCTGGTGTTACAGGCAAGGCTGCCAAGATTGCTGTGCGGCATGTTGGCCGGCATGGCATTGGCAATGGCCGGTTGCGTTATCCAGGCGCTGTGCCGCAACCCCTTGGCGGATCCCGGCCTGCTCGGCGTCAATGCCGGCGCCAGTGCCTCTCTGGTCACTCTGGGGCTGTGGAGCGCAACAGCGGGTTTGAGTCTCTTCTGGCAGGCCTTGCCCGGGGCACTGCTGGCCAGCGCCTTGGTGTATCTGATGTCCAGGGCGCAGCAATCCCAGGGGCAATCCGCTGCGGTCAGGCTGATCCTGGCCGGCGCCGCCATCAGCGCCGTGCTCGGGGCCTATGTCCAGGCCAGAGTGCTGCTGAACCCGCAGCTATTTGATGGTTTCAGGTATTGGATGGCGGGCTCCCTATCCGGACTGGGCTGGCCGGAGTTTCATGCGCTCTGGCCCTATCTGCTGCCCGCCGCGGCACTCTTGTGGCTGCTGGCACCGGCGCTGAATCTGATGCTGCTGGATAATCATACCGCCAAGGCGCTCGGTGCCTCCCAGGGCTGGCAGGGGCTGCTCGCCTGGCTGGGTGCCACCTTGCTGTGCGCCGCAGCCACCGCCATTGTCGGCCCGCTGGCCTTTGTCGGCTTGGCCAGTACCCATCTGGCCAGGCGTTATCTGACACTCAATTTCCGCCTGCTATTACCGGGAGCCGCTTTAATAGGCGGCGCCATGGTGTTACTGGCAGATCTGTTGGCGCGGGTATTGATGCCGCCGGCCGAACTGCTGACCGGCATCATGGTCGCCCTACTGGGAGCGCCGTTTCTGTACCTGATGGCCCGAGGCCAAAACCTCAAGGAGGCGTCATGAAACACACCCGTTTTCCCATCTGGCAATGGGGCCCGATAACCTTAAGAGCCCCCTCCACCGGCGCCATAAGGGCTGCCTTGCTGGCTGTACTTTTGCTTGTCGGTGCACTGCTACTTAGCCTGATGCTGGGACATCAGGGCCTGGCGCCGGTGATCCTTGCCAAGGCCCTGTTTGCCGAAGCTTCCGACTATGAAAACTGGCTTTTGTGGCAATCACGCCTGCCAAGGGCCCTGTGCGCCCTCGGCGCCGGCATGGCGCTGGGACTCTCCGGCGCCGTGTTTCAAAGTCTGAGCCGTAACCCGCTGGGGAGCCCGGATATTCTCGGGGTCAATGCCGGCGCCAGTGCCGGCGCCGTCCTCTGGTTATTATGGCTGCCGGAACTGCCATTGCTGCCCGGCGCCCTCTTGGGCACTGGGGTTGTGCTCCTGCTGTTTTTCGCAGGACTCGGACGCCAATGGCAGTTTTCCCGCAATCTGGTGCTGATGGGCATCGCTATCAACGCCTTTGCCATCGCCCTGGTGCAGTTTGTACTGACACTGGTGCAAAGAGAGCAAGCGCAGCAGATGCTGGGGTATCTGTCCGGCAGTCTGGCACACCGCACCTGGGGTGATGTGCTGCTGATAACCTCAGTGTTACTGCTGGCGCTGCCCGCTCTGTTGCTGCTCTCCCGCCGTCTGTCACTGCTGAGCTTGGGCCAGGAACTGGCTCAGGCGCTTGGCAACCCGGTGCGCCAAAGCCAAACACTGGCGCTGCTGTTTGCCACCTTGCTGGCGCTGGGCGCCGTACTCTGCGCCGGCCCTGTAGCCTTCGTCGCCTTGGTGGCGCCACATCTGGCCCGCTTTGGCAATCGTCAACTGGCACTGCTGCGCTCGGCGCTGATAGGCGCGCTGTTGCTGCTAGGGGCCGACACCCTCACCTTATTGCTGCCGGGCAACCAAAGGCTGCCGGTGGGCGTATTGACCGCCCTCATCGGCGGCGTCTATCTGGCGCTACTGTTGAGCCGCGAAATCTGGGGACAACCGCAACTGGCCAAGGGACTGAAAGGAGAAAAATCATGACCCAATACCCTGACTATGACATTGCCCTCAGTGGGCATGAGCTTTATCTCGAGTACGGCCAGAGGCCCATCATAAGCGCCATGAACCTGGCCATCCCCAAGGGTAAGCTGACGGTGATCCTTGGCCCCAATGGTTGTGGCAAGTCGACCCTGCTCAAGTGTTTGAGCCAGGTACTGCCGCCCACACGCGGCCAGGTCATCTTGGGTCACACCCCTTTGGCGCAGATGAGCAACAAGGCCAGAGCCAGGGAGCTGGCATTGCTGGTGCAAAAGCCGGAATTGCCGGAAGGAATAGATGTGCAGGAGCTGGTCAGTCGCGGCCGCTACCCTCATCAGAGCCTGTGGCACCAATGGTCAGAGCAAGATGAGCTGGCGGTTGCCCAAGCCCTGGCTGCCACAGGGTTAACGACACTGGCACAAAGGCCTGTGGCCGAGCTCTCGGGCGGCCAGCAACAGCGAGTCTGGCTGGCGATGGTGCTGGCGCAGCAAACCGACTTGCTGCTGCTCGATGAACCCACCTCGTTTCTCGATATCCGCGCCCAGCTGGCAGTACTCGACTTTTGCCGAGCGTTGGTGGATCAGGGGCGCACCTTGGTATTGGTGCTGCATGACATCAATCAGGCTCTGCGCTACGGCGATCACTTGCTGTTGATGCGTGATGGCAAGCTGATTGCCTGCGGCGCACCCGAGTCACTGTTGACCGAGGCCCTACTGGAACAGGTGTTCGATATCAATGCCAGCATAATCACAGATCCCGAGGCCAACTGCCCGATGATTATCCCCAGGCCCAGAGCCCGCCCCAGATCTGCCGGACGCCATGACGGCGAGGATTCGACCAACACTGCCACCGGAGGACTGCCGTCATGGGAATGAATATTGCCAGCGAGCTCAACCAACTATTGGCGCAAAAAGCCGCCTTCTATGGCGAGCATTTCAAGGCCATAGAGAGTCTGGAGCAGTTACCCCAAGAAGCCATCAGCTTGAACTCGGTCTTGAGCCAGGCATATTACCCGGCGCTGCTGCAGCAATTTGCCCTGAGTTATCAAACCAAGGTGTCCACGACTTGTGCCACAAAGCCCGAGATCGACGCCCGGGCACTGCACTCCATGTGGAGTCAGTGGTTTTTCGGCCTGCAACTGCCACCCCTACTGCTGTGGTTATTTGCCAGTCAGCCCGGCAGCGCACTTAACCGCGCCATAACATCAGCAGCTTGCAGTGACAACTGGTACCTTGAACCTTTTGATAACGGCCGGGCAGAAACTTTTTATCTGCTGCTTGATGCGGATGTCAGCCATCCGGCTCCCGCCGGGCAACTTGCCAGTTGGGAAAGCTTACTAGAGCGGTTGCTTATTCCGATTGTCGAGCGTCTGGCAGCGCTGGGGCCAGTGCCATCAAAGCTGCACTTCAGCCATCAAGCCTATATTGTGCATTGGTATCTGGGTGAGTTGTCACTGCCCGTCAGTTGGCGGAAGCAATTGATAAGAGAGATGTTCGAGCAAGCTGAGCTGCAGCCACGTACCTATGTTGCACCGATTGTCCATCCGTTTTGGCGTAAGCTAAGGCTCAAGCAGCAGCAAAGCCCGCGTATCGCCTGTTGCCTGCGGCACAAGCTTCCCTGCACCCCAATGTGCGCCGATTGCCCGCTGGATAAGAACAGGCGCCGTAAGGGTGGCAGTAGCGGGGAAGATACCAGCAAATCTTGTGTATGCTCGGCATAGATTGACAGACTAGGATACAAGGTGCCACTCCTGGGAAATAGCGAATCCTATGTTAGAAACATCGTTAGAAATATCGTTAGAAACATTGCGATTTTTTCATGCCGAGACTCAAGCGGCTAATACACGAGAAAATTCTACTTTTGGCTGCTGTTATGTTTCGGGAGGACAAGCAAACCAGTCCTCCCCCCATTTACTGGGTCGGGCACGGAAGCGGCGGCGCCTAGGGATTTACCCGTTCAGATCCCACAGGACTCAGGATTTGACGACCAAAGCCATTTAAACCAGCCCGCTCACAAAAAACCATTTTAATTCATGATATTACGCGCCTTTACTTTCTGAGGCTGTACTCTTTTTTGTACCTATTCCGATCAGAATATCACCTTAATTTGGCCACTAAAGCTATCCGCTAAAGGGCTTAAATATCAGTAGGATGATACAAAGTGTTACTGAGATAATACTTTAGTGATATGGACAAAAAGCATACAGCGGATAGCATGATGTTGCACTTTAGTTAATCATAAGGAGTTGATATGAAAAATATAAGTGTGGCAATGGCATTGATTTCGGCTGTTGTGTTCTCTCAAACCACGTTAGCGAGCGACAATAGACTTTGCCTTACCAACGATACAGAGTTTGTAGCCAGTGGTTACTCCGTGCAGGATGGCATAGACGACCCAAACTTTGACCCAAGTATTGAGGTCCAGGTTACTTATTCAGGGAAGGTTTGCACATCATCGCCAAAAGAAGTGGATACCCTCTCAGTTCCGGTTCCAAACACTCCTATTGAAGGAGATAAAAGGACAATAGTGCAAACTCGTGGAGGGTGGGTATATACCTGGGAACAGCTCTATACCAGTAGTGGATGGCAGACTACTTTGTTTTCGCAACGCTATATTGGTAATGGCAATGGTAAACATGAAACCCAACGTTAAGTAACAAGTTCTGGGCCGTTCTAGGCCCAGTTTCTTACTTGTTTTCCCCTTCCTGAAAAAGATTGTCGGGCGAACAGGCCTACCAAGTCTTATGACTTTGTTTAATGCCTTAACGCCAGCCAATGCTTCACCCACCTGTCCGTTATAATCACGCAGGCTTAATTTGGCACTGATAAGTTGTTTATCGCGATACATGGCGCTCTCGGACAAGGAGCGCAGATGGCAGTTATTCATCAACTTCCATTGCTTCAACTCTTCTGCCTTGAGTGCATCCACAGTCTTATTTCGAGGATGTCCTGGTTCCCTTTTTCGTCTTGGTTCCCCTTGTCTACTCTGTGCCGATCTCATTTTTAGCTCACTCCAGACTGCGAAAAATATAAAAAAACGCCCCGGTGATTTACAGCCTTACCGGGGCGTTTGGTTGGAGGTTTGCGGCCTGAGGCCGCTTTTACACTAAAGCAGCGCTGTTATTCAAAGGCTGTTACTCAAAGGCTGTTACTCAAAGGCGATTCGAAGAACAGCCATTCCAATCAGTGTCAGTCGAAGAAGCGTCGTCCTTCTGCGGCCATGGTCTTGAGCAATTCGCTCGGGGCGAATCTGTCGCCGAAGCGGCTCTGGAAGCGTTCCAGCTTAGCCAGCAACTGATCGGCGCCCATGGTGTCTATATAGTGGAAAGGCCCACCGAGGAAAGGCGGGAAACCTATGCCGAAGATGGCGCCAATATCCCCATCGCGGGCAGAGGCTATGATGCCCTCTTCCAGACACCGCACCGCTTCATTGAGCATCTGCACCACACAGCGCTCTGCCAGGTTGGCATTTTCGGCGCCAACACCCGGCGCTATCCCCAGCACCTGATAAACACTCTTGTCCACTTCCTTCTTCTTGCCGGCTTTGGGACCGTAGAGATAGAAGCCCTTGGCGTTCTTGCGCCCCTTGCGGTCATCGGCGAGCAGCTTATCGAAAGCAGAGGGGGCAGCGAAACGCTCACCCAACTCTTTTTCGAGTATCGGCGAAATCTTGGCGCCCACATCAATACCCACTTCATCGAGCAGAGTGATAGGGCCGACCGGGAAACCAAACTTCACCAGCGCCTTATCCAGGCTCTCGACACTGTTGCCCTCGAGCAGCAGCTGCGCCGCTTCATTCATATAGAGCGCCAGAATACGGTTAACATAGAAACCGGCGCCATCTTTCACCACTATCGGCGTCTTGCCCTGTTTGCGGGCAAAGGCCACTGTGGTGGCTATCGTCTGGGACGAGGTTTTATCGTGGGCAATCACTTCCACCAACGGCATCTTCTCTACCGGCGAGAAGTAATGCAGGCCGATGACGTTTTCCGGTCTGGCGGCGGCTTCGGCAATCTGACCTATGGGCAGCGACGAGGTGTTGGAAGCAAAAATAGTGTGTTCACCGCATTCGCGCTCGATATCCCGCACCATTTGATGCTTGAGATTGAGATCCTCAAATACCGCCTCGACCACTATGTCGGCATCCTTGACCCCAACATAGTCTGTAGTCGTCGTCATCAAGGCCATCTGCTTATCGCGCACCGCCGGGGTCATATGCCGACGCTTGACGCCCTTATCCAGCAACTTATAGGCATAGCCCAGCGCATTGCTGAGTCCCTGCTCACTGATATCCTTGACCCGCACCGGGATTTTGGCCTTGGTAGTGGTCACTGAGGCGATACCGCCGCCCATCAGGCCACCGCCGAGCACTACGGCCTTGTGAACCGGACTGGGCTCAGCACCTTCGGCGCCGGTTTCCTTTTTCATTTCTGTGGTGGCAAAGAAGATGGAGCGCAGCGCCGCCGACTCGGGCGTCATCACCAGCTCGCCGAAATGGCGCGCCTCTGTGGCCAAACCTGCCTCTATCCCCTGACTCATCCCCACCCGCACACAGTCGATGATCTTGTCCGGCGCCGGATAGTTACCCTGGGTTTTTCTGGCAACCTGTTTACGGGCCTGATCAAAGATGATTTTCTGCCCAAAGCCGTTGCTTTCGAGCAGCTTGTTCATCATAGGTTGATTATTTTTGCCTTTACCGCGCTTGGCTTTGCCAGCCAATGCCAGTTCAACCGCCGCCTCCAGCAGAATCGACTTGGGCACCACATCGTCCACCAGCCCCATCTTCAGCGCCTGCTTGGGGCGTACCTGTTTACCGGTAAGCATCATATCCAGCGCTGTGGTGATCCCCACCAGGCGTGGCAGACGCTGGGTTCCACCACCGCCCGGCAGCAGACCGAGCTGAACTTCCGGCACCCCCAACATGGTTTTCTTGTCGTCACTGCACACCCGCAGATGACAAGCCAGTGCCAGCTCGAGGCCGCCACCGAGACAGGCGCCGTGAATGGCTGCGACTACAGGAATTTTCAGCCCTTCCAGTTCGGCAAACACCTTATGCCCTGAGCTCGACAGCTCGCGGGCATCGGCGGCGCTTTGACAGGCATCGAGCATGGAGATATCTGCGCCGGCCACGAAGGAGTCGGGCTTGCCTGAAATGATCACCAAGCCCTTGATACTGCTGTCTGTTTTGATTTCGCTCAGCAAGGCACTGATCTCAGGGCCGAATTCGGCCTTGAGGGTATTCATGCTTTCGCCGGGTACATCCATGGAAAGAATGGCAATGCCGTCGTCGCGGCGGTTGAGGCTAAAACTCTTGTTGCTGTTTTCCATCTGCAATTACTCCACTTCCACTATCATTGCCACACCCAGACCACCGGCCGCACAGGCAGTTGTCAGACCCGTACCGCCACCGCGGCGCTTCAGTTCATTACACACTTGGGTGATCAAGCGAGTACCCGTGGCCGCAAACGGATGGCCATAGGCCAGCGAGCCGCCGAGCACGTTGAACTTGCTCATATCGATTTCACCAATGGCGCGGCTCTGACCGAGTTTTTCCTCGGCAAACTTCTTCGAGGCAAACATCTTCATATTGGCCAAAGTCTGGGCGGCAAAGGCTTCGTGCATCTCTATCAGGGTCAGATCTTCGAGCTGCATACCGGCGCGTTTCAGCGCCAGTGGCGTGGCGTAGGATGGCCCCATCAGCATGTCTTGCCAGACATCTATGGCGCTGAAAGCATAGCTCTTGATATAGCCAATGGGGGTGTAACCCAGCGCCTTGGCTCGGCCTTCACTCATCAGGATCACCGCAGAGGCGCCATCGGTCAACGGGGTACTGTTGGCGGCAGTGACACTGCCGTGTTTGCGGTCGAATACGGGTCTGAGTTTGGCGTAAGACTCAAGGGACGAGTTGTCGCGGATATTGTTGTCACGCTCGATAAAACTCTTGTAGGGCGGCACATGAGCCACCATGACTTCATCCTTGAGCTTGCCTTCATTCCAGCTCTGGCTCGCCAGGGTATGAGAGCGGTGGGCCAGCGCATCCTGATCGGCACGGCTGATGCCGTGGCTCTTGGCCATCTGCTCGGCGGTTTGCCCCATGGACAGGCCGGTAGAATATTCGGCCACAGCAGGCGGCACAGGCAAGAGATCTTTAAACCCCAGACGGCGAACTATGTTCCACTTCTGTCCCAGGGTACGGGCCTTGTTGAGATCGACCAAGGCATGGGCCAACTTGCGGGACACCCCGATAGGCAGCACAGAGGAGGAATCCGAGCCCCCGGCTATGCCTATTTCGATATTGCCCGTCATGATCGACTCGGCAATATTGACAGTGGACTGAAAACTGGTGGCACAGGCACGGGTAACACTGTAGGCATCTGTGTGCAAATTCATGCCGGTACCCAGAACAATTTCACGGGCAATATTGGGCGCGGCCGGCATCTGTACGACCTGGCCGTAGACAAGCTGCTCAATCAGCTTGGGGTCCAATTCACTGCGACTGAGCAGCTCATTGACCACCATCTTGCCCATATCCAGCGCCGACACGCCGTGAAACGCCGTCGCCTGTTTGGCAAACGGGGTACGCAGACCGGCCACTATGGCAATCCGCTCGCCCCTGGCATTGGTTACCTGTTGTCTGTCACTCATTTGTCACCCTCTTATTAAGCAGCGCACGCCGAAAATGGCCCTGACACTGCGCTTTATTGTTTTTCCATAAGAGACCCGTACTGCCCTAAACAGGTCTGACCATTAAAAGTGTGATCTGATTCTAACTTCTTGTTGGCCGGTTTTAAACACTTGTTTGTTTTTTTAACACTAGCCAAGGGCGCAGGGAATTCTTTACCATAACCGCTGTCTATAGTTGGGCCTTAAAATAAAACGAGTAGCATCATGCCTTTGAGTCGATTTCATGCACTGCGGACCTATCTGGATCAAGTGATCATAGGTCAGCCAATTTTGACCGAAAACCTGCTTATCGCTCTGATAGCCGATGGCCACCTGTTAGTGGAAGGACCACCGGGGCTGGCCAAGACCCGGGCCGTTAAAGCGCTGTGTGATGGCATTGAAGGCGACTTTCATCGCATTCAGTTTACCCCGGACCTGCTGCCGGCCGATTTGACCGGCACCGACATCTATCGCGCCCAAACCGCGACCTTTGAATTTGAGGCGGGGCCGATATTTCACAACCTTATTCTGGCGGATGAAATCAACCGTGCCCCGGCCAAGGTGCAGTCGGCCCTTTTGGAAGCCATGGCCGAAGGCCAGGTGACAGTGGGCAAGCACTCCTACAAGTTACCGCCGCTGTTTTTAGTGATGGCGACCCAAAACCCGCTGGAAAACGAGGGCACCTACCCGCTACCGGAAGCCCAGCTTGACCGCTTCCTGATGCACCTGAACCTGGATTACCCGGAAGCAGACACTGAGCTTGAGATCCTGCGTTTGTCCCGCAGCGAAGCCAAGACCCACGGCATGGAGAAAGTCACTCCCATAGGCCAGCAGGAAGTATTCCTCGCCCGGGAGCAGGCGCTGGAGCTGTATCTGGCCGAGCCGCTGGAGCGTTATATTGTTGACTTGGTGATGGCGACCCGTCAGCCTCAGCGCTACAGCGACCAGTTGGCCAAGTGGCTGGAATACGGCGTCAGCCCGCGGGCGACCCAATCCATCGAGCGCTGCGCCCGCGCCCGCGCCTGGTTATATGAACGTGACTTTGTCTCCCCTGAAGATATTCAAGCCGTGGTGCCCAATGTACTGCGCCACCGCTTGCTGCTGAGTTATCAGGCGCAGGCCGAAGGGGTCAGCCGCGATCAGGTGATTGACCATGTGCTCAATCAGGTGGCCGTTCCCTGATGAAAGCCGCAACAACAGACTCTTCACTGCCACTGTTTGCCGACGGCCTCCACCTGTGTGAGGCCGAGCTGCTTGCCTGCCAGAATATCGCCCGCGCTCTGGGTGACAGGCAGGGAAAAGCCCGCGCGGCCATGGCCGGTCACAGGGCCAGCCTGGTCAAGGGCCGCGGCATGGAATTTGCCGAAGTGCGCCACTATCAACAGGGTGATGATGTCCGCACCATAGATTGGCGGGTCACAGCCCGCACCGGCAAGGCGCATACCAAGCTGTTTGTCGAGGAGCGTGAACGCCCTATTCTGCTGTTGGTGGATATGAAGCACAGCCTCTATTTCGGCTCCCAGCTATTATTACAGTCGGTACAGGCGGCGCATCTGGCGGCGACCTTGGGCTGGAATGCCATCATGCAGGGCGACCGTCTCGGCGCGCTGGTGGTGGGCGATAGCGCCCACAGAGAGCTTAAGCCAAGAGCACGCAACCAGGGGATCCTGGCACTGATATCGGCGCTGGTGGCGGTACACAAGTCGCAGCTCGAAGCGCTGGACAGCCCCCATGAAGATGGTCAGGCGTTAATGCTCCAGGCCTGTCAACGTCTGGCACGACTGGCCAAACCCGGCTCCCTTATCTGGATAATCACAGACGGCAACGGTTTTGGCAGCGAATGTCAGCAGGCGCTGTCGGAACTCAAACGCCACTGCGAGCTGGCGGCCTTTGTGGTAACAGATCCCATGCGCCAAGGCACACTCGAGCTGCCGCGGCAGTTTGCCCTGCCGGTACGGGAGTCGGGCCGCAGCCTGATCCTGGATCGCAGCGGTTATGATGCCTGGCTCGGTCGTCAGCGCGCCAACCTGACGCAGTTTGATACCCTGATGCAACAACTCAAGGTCCCGGTTCGCACTCTGGATGCCGGCCGGCGCCTCAATCAACAATTGACACTGTTAAGATGAATCCCAATCAAGCCAATCCGGCGCTGAGTGCGCTCAAGGATATTCAACTACCGGCCGAGGTGCCCTTTTGGCCTCCGGCTCCCGGTATTTGGCTGCTGATGCTGCTGGCCTTGTTACTGCTTGGCGCCGCGGCATTCTTTGGCTATCGGCGCCTGCAGACAGCCAAGGCTCACAAGGCGGTGGCTCAAGCCGCCATGACTGAACTGATGCAGTTGCAGGACCAGGACCCGGAGCTGCTATCCAAGATGAGTGCATTATTGAAACGCACCGCCATCAGCTATGGTGAGCGTGCCCAGGTGGCCGGACTCAGCGGTAACCCCTGGGCCGAGTATCTGGATAACGCACTGCCAGCCAAGCTGCGTGGGCGCTTCGCCTCTTTGCTCGAAAATCAATACAGTGGTCAACCGAGCGCAGCCCCTGCCGAGTTGCGGGCGCTTTGTGTTTGCTGGCTCAAGTGCGCACCGAAACACTTTGCCAAGGGAGGTAAACCAAGATGCTGACCCTCCATTGGCCCTGGTTACTGCTGCTTATTCCATTGCCGCTGCTGCTTGCCTATCGCCCCGCAGTCAACAGCGGTGGTCAACTGCAACTGCCCGGCGTCGATGCCCATGCCCGCGAGCAGCAACAAAGCAAACGCAGAGCGCCCTTGAGTCTCTGGCTGTTGTGGTGCCTGTTATTACTGGCGATCGCCCGGCCACAGTGGCTCGGCGAGCCCATAGAGCTGCCCACAGAGGGGCGGGACCTGATGCTGGCGGTGGATCTCTCCGGCAGTATGCAGATTGAAGACATGGTGCTCGATGGCAAAGCGGTAGACAGATTCACCCTGATCCAGAAAGTGGTCAGCGACTTTATCGAGCGCCGCGCCGGCGATCGTATCGGCCTGATATTGTTTGCCGATGCCGCCTACCTGCAGGCGCCACTGACTCAGGACAGACGCTCTGTGGCTCAGTATCTCAAGGAAGCTCAAATCGGCCTGGTGGGCAAACAGACCGCCATTGGCGATGCCATTGCCCTGGCGGTAAAACGCTTCGATAAGGTCAAAGACAGCAACCGGGTGTTGGTGCTCTTGACCGATGGCTCCAACAATGCCGGTAGCATAGTGCCGGATCAGGCCGCCGCCATTGCCGCCAAGCGCGGCATCACCATCTACACCATAGGTGTGGGCGCCGATGTGATGGAGCGTCGCACCCTGTTTGGCCGTGAGCGGGTCAACCCCTCGATGGATCTGGATGAAGCCCAGCTGCAACGGATAAGCGATGCCACCAAGGGGCGCTATTTCCGTGCCCGGAATACCGAAGAACTGGAACAGATCTATCAGGAAATCGACAAGCTGGAGCCCGTCAGCCGTGACGCCCTCAGTTACCGGCCGCAATCCGAGCTGTTTTACTGGCCGCTGGGACTGGCGCTGGCGCTGAGCGTACTATTGCAGCTGCAAAGCCTGTTGCTCAGCGTCTGGCCAAGGCCTTGGGGGAGGAAATCATGAGTTTGCACTTTATCCGTCCCGAATGGCTGTGGGCCTTAGTGCCACTGGCATTGCTGTTAGTGCTGCAAAGTCGCCGCCAAGCGGGTCAATCTGACTGGGATCGTTATATTGCGCCGCATCTGGCGCCACTGCTGTTGACCCAAGGCAGCAAAAGTCGCCAAAACCGCCTGCCCTGGCTTGGTCTGGCCTGGTTGGTGGCGGTACTGGCCTTAAGCGGCCCGGCGCTCTACAAGAAACCCCTGCCGGTATTTGCCAGCAGCACAGGAAGGGTGCTGGTGATGGATATGTCTTTGTCCATGTATGCCACAGACGCCGCCCCCAACCGTTTGACCCAGGCCAGGTTCCGCGCCACGGATCTGCTGGGGCAACTCAATGAGGGGGAAACCGCCCTGCTGGCCTACGCGGGTGACGCCTTTGTCATCAGCCCCTTGACCCGGGATCGCAACACCCTGCTCAATCTGTTGCCAACCCTGAGCCCGGCCATCATGCCAGTGCGCGGCTCCAATTTAACCGCGGCGCTGGAGAAAGCCAAGGAGCTGCTCAGCCAGGGCGGCCACCTGCAGGGCGATATCATCTTGATGACAGATGGCGTCGGCAGCCGTCAGCTCAACGCCGCCAGACAGGCGATTGAGGGCAGTCACTACCGCTTGGGCATTCTGGCGATAGGTTCATCCCAGGGTGCACCGATAAGGCTGCCGGATGGGCAACTGCTCAAGGACAGCCGAAATGAAGTGGTAGTACCGGCCACCGACTTTGGCATGCTCAGCGAGCTGGCGAGTGCCGGGAACGGCATTTTGGTGCCCTACAGCAACGACGGCAAGGATCTGCAAACGCTGGTGCAGTGGCTCGCCACCAGCTCGGATGCCACAGAAACAGATCTTGCCGGCGATACCTGGGTCGACCTTGGCCCCTATCTGGCATTCTTGCTGTTGTTGCCGCTGCTTTTAAGCTTTCGCAGCGGCCTGCCGGTGCTATTGCTGCCCTTGAGCCTTGGCCTGCTTGTCAGCCCATCTAGCCAGGCAAGCGGCTGGGATGACCTTTGGCAAACCCGAGATCAGCAGGGAATGCAGGCATTCAAGCAAGAGGATTTTGCCACTGCCGCCGACAAGTTTATTGACCCCGCCTGGCAAGGCAGCGCCCGCTACCGCAGCGGCGATTATCAGGGTGCGCTGCAAGCCTTCGAGCAAGATGGCAGTGCCACAGGCTTATACAACCAAGGCAATGCCCTGATGCAGCTTGGCCAATTCGAGGAGGCTGCCAAGAGATACAAAGAGGCGCTGAAAAAAGATCCCCAAATGCAGGATGCTGCTGCAAATAAGGTCTTAGCCGATGAACTGCGCGAGCAACAAAAGGCTCAACAGCAACAAGGTTCTCAGTCCGGCAAGGATCAGAGTCAGGACAGTCAGGACAGTCAGGACAGTCAGGACAGCGCCCAGGGTGACAACAGCCAGGGCCAAAACCAGGACAAAGAGCAAGGTCAAAACAGCCAAGCCGACCAAGGCTCAAGCAAGGACTCGGACCAGGGCTCAGATAAAGACGCTAACAAAGAGAATAGCGCTCCATCCGCTGCCGACTCGCAAAATGCTGCTGACAATGCCGCCGAGAAGGACGCCGAAGGCGCTCAGAACCCGCAGAATGCCGAGGATAACACCGGCGCAGACTCTGAGCCTGAGATGCAGGCTTCATTGCCACAAGAGCAAGAGCCGCAAAATGAGTCAAGCACAGCTGCAGGTCAAAACGGTGCAGCTAAGCAGGATGGCTCTGAGTCTGATGCCGACAAGGCCAACTCGGCGAGTCTTGCCGAACAACAACAGGGGCCAAACGATGAGCAAAGCGATGATCAGGTTAAGGCACAAGTTGCCGCCTCGTCACTCGATGACACCGAGCCCCTGCCCCCCGAAATGGAGCGGGCGCTGAAGGCATTGGTGGATGACCCGGCCACTTTGCTGCGCAACAAGATGCAACTCGAGTATCAAAAACGCCGCCAGCGCGGCGAGACACCCAAGGACAATGAACAGTGGTAACTAGACTTATTCCTCTATTGCTTCTGTGCCTGCTGCCGCTCAAGGCACTGGCACTGACACAGCTTCAGGCCTCGGTCGATCGCAATCCCGTGACCGAGAGCGAGTACTTTATGCTGTCCGTGGTGGCAGATGATGAACTCGAAGCCCAGGCACTGGACACCTCGGCCCTGTTGAAAGACTTTATCGTCGGCCGCACCAGCGTCAGTCGCAGTACCCAAATCATCAATTTTGATGCCCGCAAGGAAACCCGTTGGCAAGTGATGCTGACCCCCAAAACCACAGGTCAGGTCACTATTCCGGCCCTGAGTATCGATGGCGTCAGCAGCGATGCCATCGAATTGAAGGTAATGCCGGCCGGTAGCCGCCCGGAGGCGCAAAAATACCTGTTCCTGCGTACCAGTATCTCGGCCAAGGAGGCCTATGTCGGCCAGCTGCTCACCTACAAGGTAAAACTCTTTCTGGCCGTTGAGCTGCAGCGTGGAGTGTTGTCGGCCCCCTCCATCAGCGGTGCCCAGATAAAACAGCTCGGCGAGGATAAAGAAAGCAGTGAAATAGTCAACGGTCGCCGTTTTCGGGTGATAGAGCGCAGCTACGGCATCATAGCCGATGAACCCGGCGAACTGGCGATTTCCGGTGCCAACTTCTCGGGAGATGTGCTGGTCGATACCCCAAGACGCGGCATGTTCGCCTTTCAGGAAAGTCGCCCCATGCAGGCCCAGAGTGACAGCATGCTGGTCAGCATCAAGCCGATCCCGGCCGAATATCACGGCGACTGGCTGGTATCGGATCTGGTGATGCTCAAAGAGGAATGGGACGACAAGCAGACTTTTGAAGTGGGTCGCCCTATTACCCGCAACCTGACACTGCTGGCATCCAATGCCGATGAAACCAGCCTGCCGGAGCTGAAACTGAGCTTGCCGGACAATCTCAAGAGCTATCCGGAAAAGGCGCAGCGCAAGACCTTCGTTCGCGACAACCAACTTGTGTCTCAACTGACCCAAACCATTGCCATAGTGCCCTCCAAACCGGGGAGTTATACCCTGCCGGAGATCAAGGTGCCTTGGTGGAATCCGCATTTAAAGCAGCAGGAGTTCGCCCTGCTGCCGGCGCGCACTATCCAGGTGGCCCCCGCTGCCGATATGCCACAGCCCGTCATCAACCCACCGCAGGAAGAACCAAACCTCAGTGCCGGCTTCTGGCCTTGGTTGACCGCCCTGTTTGCGTTGCTGTGGCTGGCCACCTGTGTGCTGTGGCTAAAGGCGCGTAAACAACAAGCGATAGCCGCTCCGTCAACAGAGCCGCAAGCTCAAACAAGCGAAACCCGGCCGGGGTTGGCTCAGGCTTGTCAGCAAGGGGACTTGAGCCGGGTATTCAAGGCATTGCTACAGGAACTCAGTGATATCACGGGCCATAGCGTCACACTCGATGAACTGCCTAAACTGGCACCTGAGTTGGCCGTCGTGGTCGCCAAAATTCAGGCCAGTCGCTATGGCAGACAAGGCAGCGATCCCGCTCAGTATTTCCCGGCGCTGTTGCAAGCCTTTGAACGCTTCCAGAGCCAATACTCCAAGGCGGCTGATTCGGCCTCGGCGCTGGCGCCGCTGAATCCTTAATCTACAGCTTCAGCCATAGCGATTAGACGCTATGGCTGAGTGCTTGTCCGGGTAAAGTCCGCAGTCCCCCTAATGCCGTTCACTTAGTGTGAACGGCATTTTTCTTAGGCTTAATGGGATACTTGTTTTTACTCATTTTTAACGCACGTGGATAGGCTCTATC